>JBILDG010000076.1:0-8005 GCA_044352715.1 Chthoniobacterales bacterium
CATGAAACCCATTGGACGCAACACGCCCTCCGCCGAAGCCACTTTCTCGAAGAAATCCTCGTAAACCCAGACTTTGCCAATACTGAACGCTCCTCCGCCCTCATGCCGGAGAGTCACTTTGAGCGGTGAGCTGACATCGAGAAACTTGGACGGCACCTCGACAAAAAAGTGATTCGGTCCCGCTCCGAGCTCCTGGTAAGTCCGGAAATAAACGTCCTCGCCGTTGACCATGACTGTGTAGCCAAAGGCATCGGGACGGCGGTTGTGGATTTCCTGAAACTCAAGGATCAACGACCTCGTGCCGGGCGCAAACGGCACATCAAAAGTAATTTCCTCTCCCTTGCGAGGGATCGTGCGCACGGCATAATTGTCGCGAAAAGATCCCATTTCGGTTTCCAAGCGTTCGGTCTGCACTCCTCCCGAGGTCGACAGCGTCGCATCGGCGCTCCCCAAATCGATCAAAGTCGAGGACGTCTCGTGACGATCATCACCCCCGGGAGAACAGGCAAAAAGAATCGCCGCCAACATGGCCAGCAGTAAGCGAAACAAAACTGCAGAATACTTGATGAGGGGCAACGACTTCATGCAGGGCAACGAACAATCTGCGTGCAAAAACACGCAGGTCAAGCCTAATTACAAACCTTTGTATTTAGCGGAGGAGCGCTTAGCTCTTGGTCGTAATACGCAGCAGGGGAAGATCCAACTCGGAATTATTATTCGAAGCCGCGCCACCCTCGATGAGATTGATCAACTTATCCACAGTCCGCCGGGCGATTTTCTCGCAATCCTGCTCAGCGACCACAACCTTGGTGGCTGGACTGGGTGAACCGATCCATTGATCAAAACAACCAATGAGCAACTCCCGGCCTTTGGCCACGACTTGGTTTTTCTTAAGGAAATCTTGGATAGAAGGCTGGTGCGATTCAATCAGGCACAATGGCGAGGGGAGCGACGGTAACTTTGCCGCCGCCGACAGCGAGGCTGAAGTGACAAAAGGAATCCCCCGGGAACTCAAAGCCGCGAGCGCGGCATCGTGACGGCGTTTATCGACCAAGTTGAGCGCAGGATTAAAAAGAACGAGAAAGGATTGAGCGCCGGCATCGAGGCAGGCTTGAACAAGCTCATCAGCCGCCTTTGCGTGATCTGTTGTCACGGTCGGCAACTTCATGGAATCGATCGGAACGTCCACCAGCACGATAGGGAAACTCTGGCTGGCTAAACCATGGAGAGCGGAAAGATCCTCAATATCGCGGCGATTGACGATGGCTCCTCCAGCCAAGGCCGAATGCATGGCTGTGACAATACGGTCGAAAATTTTTTGTTTCCCGAGGTGAAGCGAGATCATGAGATCGTAATCCCGCTCGGCCGCGGCCAGCGCAGCCCGTTCCACGAGGTCGGTGTCCACGGGATTGTCCAGATCGGGAGCGATAAACCAGAAAAATTGCGATTTTTTCGCCCGCAACATCCGGGCAGCCAGATTCGGGCGGTAGCCGAGACGTTTCGCCGTTTGCTGGATGCGTTTTTTGGTTTCCGGGTGCACGCGAACATCGTCACTCAGGGCACGAGAGACGGTGGAAAAGTTCACATTGCAGACACGGGCAATGTCGACCAGCGTTGGAGAAGAATGCTTGCGCACTAAATCTGATCGTTGGGAATCCCAGCGTTCACATCAAGGTTAAACTTGCCAGAGCAGGTATCCCAGCCCAAGCAAGCCCGCTGAACCGTCGACGGATCGGATATATCTGTCTAAGCGGAGGTCAGCTCCGGAAGGACATACAGCAAGTTGCGGTGGAAAGAATGGCACAGTCCAACGGCCCCGCCGGACTGGATGTTACCTCCGGCCACCCCGAGCGCCGTGAATCCCGCCAAGCGAATCGAACAGACACCTGCCGCGCTATCCTCCAAGCCGGCGATATGGAAACGGTCTTCATGAGAAATCCCCAATCCCACCCGCGCCGCTTCGGCGTATAGCCATGGGTGCGGTTTCGGTGAGAGCTCGCCGAGCGTTCCGGGTTGGCCGCCGCGCAGGGGAAAGCCCGCCGTGATGATCACGTCATAAAATTCCGCCGGATCCCCCATGTTCAGCGTGCGGAAAGCCGATAGAATTTCGGGATAAGCTTTTTCGTGCAGCCCGCTGGTCACCAGCCCGATCCGGATCCCCCGCCCCTTGAGTGCCCGCAGGAATTCCTTCAAGCCCGGCGCGGGAGTGAATGCGTTGGGACGTCCGCCCCCGGCCATGATCGCGGCCAACTCGCGGTGCGTGTGCTCAAAGTAAAAATGCCGCGCTTCCTCCACCGTTTTATCCGGGCAGTATTTGGCGATGCAGTATTGCAGATGCTCGGAAACACTATGGCCAGAAACGTGCGGCAGGTCGGCCTCCTCCAACTCGAAATGCGGTTCACCCAAGAGACTGGCCGTGCTCTGCTGGATGATCCAAATCCAAAACTCCTCGCTGTGCACGGTCGTCCCGTCAAGATCCATGAGCACAGCCTTGACCGGCTTGGACAACTTCACCTCCGGCACCGGATAGTAAGCGGGGTAGCCCATGCTGGAGCGCACATGGGCCAAGGTGTGCCGGTCGAAGCCGACAAACTCGACCACGCCGTCGCCGGTGCGGGCGATGGCTTTCACCCCGTCGCGGCCCGCGCGGAAGCGATGGTCGGAAGTCTCCGCCAACGCGACGAGGTCGAGGCTCGCCGCGTCGGCTCCGAGATGCGGGAAAAGGTCGCTCACTTGGTTTTGATCAGCAGCGAAACAATCTCGCCCTTGCCCGCCGTGAACGTCGCCTTGTTTTTGGAAAGCTTGACGTCACCGAGCGGCTTCTCCTCCAAGGTGATGCGGGTGATGGAGGCGACATTTTCCGGCACGGTCAAGACGACCTCGAGCGGCGAAGATGTCGGGTTGAACCCGCGCAGAACCACCGCATTTTCGTATTCCGCTTTCTTGAGAGCGGTGACGATGAACTCATCGCAATCGAACGAAAGGAAGCTGTGCACCGGCGGCAACTCACCCTTGTGCGCTGTCGCCACGATGGCGCGCAGCGGACTGGTAAACCGGTTCGCCGCCGCCAGCACCTTGCCTTGGCGCCAGTCGCCTGCATGGGGCATGACGGCATAGCGAAAAACATGTTGGCCCTGGCACTGGGCGAGGGACTGGAAGACATGGGTCTCGGTCGGGTTGCCCGCCGTGCCGAAGCAGCGCAGCATGGTGAGCGCGATGGCGCGTCCGGCATTGTCCTGCACCTCGTATTCCGAAAATCCGTAATGCAACACGGCCAAGCCGTTTTTGCCGTCGCTCACGTCGACAAAAGACAGCGTCGGCAAAGTGCGGGCAGCCTCCTCGTACCAACCGGTCGAATCCGGAACCGCGATCGGGCGCCGGACCACGTCGAACGCGCTGTCCACATGGCAGTGCGTGGCTTTGTCGAGTCCGGTCGGAAAAAGCACACGCAAGCGGTGATCTTGGCAACGGTTGTCGACCGTGGTGACGAATTCCAACTGACGGCTGCCGTGACGGAGCGTGACTTCGGTAACGAGCCGGACCACGGCTTTGCGCGACGAGCGGCGCAAGGCGCCGTGGTCGATCCACTCGGAACCGTGCGGGACGTGAATCTTGAGTTCTTGGTCGATCCCTTCAGGCAGCTCCCAGTCGCGCTCCACGCGGTAGGTGGCCACCATGGGACCGTTGGCAATCAGTGCCACGGCCGCCGGCTGGCCGAAGGTCGTGTAGCAGGCGTCGTCGTTCGTGCGGTAATGAACCAGCGGTCCGCCGCACTCGCCCTCGTCCTCGAAAGCGTTGAGCCCGGTGAAGGTCTGGCCCGTTTTTTTGTCGGTCATGACGACCGTGCCGTCGGCTTGCACCGCGGCACGGATAAACTCGTTCTCGAGCACATTGGTCGCCGGGCTGATGTTGTCCACCGGCCGCGCAGCAGCCTGTTTTGGCACCGCACGGTAGGTGCTGTAACCGAACGCTGGCACATTCACCGGAAGCGCCAGACGCAGCCGCGTGGCCTCGACGTTTATGGCGTTGCCGTATTTCAAGTAAGCGTAGAACGTATCATCCTCCGTGCCGAGAACTTGGGCGCGGACCGGTTTGCCATCCGCATCGAATACTTCGACCATGAGGGGCTTTTTGTAGGGGCCGTAGGTGCGTAGTCCCCAGGAAGTCGGGATATCGACGGCTACCTCGACCACTTCGCTGCGCGGTGATGCGGTGCTGTTGAAAACGGTAATGCCAAGTTCGTGGTGGCCGATCTTCGAGTAGTCGATGCGGGTCACGAGATCCTTGAGGTTGTCGCGCGTCACGCATTCGCTGATGTCGTTCGCGATACGGTAGCGTTCCTCCATCGCCAACTGGATGCGATCCACGTGACAGCCGCCGATACCGTCGTGTTGCTGGTTCTGCAGGATTTCCTTCCACGCCGAGCGCAACATCGTCTCGGGGTAATTTTTACCGGCGAGAAGTTGCCACGCCGAAGTTGGTTCGGCCCATTTTTCTAGACGGTGCTGGCAATCGGCATTGCGCAGCTTGAGCGGCATGCGGGCGGAGAAAACCCCGATGTAGAGCGGTGCAAAGGCGTCGGCCTTGGTTTCGACGCTCAACATCTCCCCCTCGAATCGGAGCAGATTTTTGTCCGCGCCCGATGCGGCCATTTCCTCGCGGATGGTCCTCACCACCTCCGGAAGACTGCTGATCGTGATCTTGCCGAAGTCGATTCGCTTGTTGATCTCCTCGACCAAGTCGGGAACGTGTGGATCGGGATTCTCCTGATCGAAGCCTTGGTAAAAAAGCAAATGCTTGGTCGAGGCTTTGTCTTTGACGGTGTCGAGCAGCGCCCGCATCCCGTTCATGGCCGACTCCATGCTCTTCATGATCGGCTGGCGCATGACGTGGTAATTCAGGTCATCCGTGCTGTAGGTATCCCCGAGGCGAGCGATGAACCCGCCATTCTGTTGGATCGATTCGAGGTCGTAATCGCCGGTCGGCAGGCTGCTGGCTCCTCCGGTAGCACGGATGTAGGGATTGTAAACGTAGATCCAGAAATTCAGCCGGTGGAACGACCCGAAGGTGAACCCCATCGCGCGCGACCCGTCCGGCGCGTCCCACCAGAACTCGAGCTTCTCGATGTTCGACTGGTCGATGCCGCGGTAGAAGAGGATCGTGTCCATGCCGAACTGGCGGTAGATCTGCGGCAACTGCGATACTTGGCCCCAGCTGAAAATATTGTAAGCGCACTTCATCACCCCGCCGAGCGACTCGGCAATGCGGTGACCCATCAGCAAGTTGCGCACCAGCGACTCGCCGCTCACCAAAAACTCCGCCGGCAGCGTGTACCAGGGGCCAGCCAGCAGACGCCTTTCCTGCACCAACTTCTCGACGAGTGGTCGGCGCTCAGGGCGAAATTCCAGATAGTCTTCCAAAAATGATGCCTGCGCATCCGGATGAAAATAAGCGAAGCGCGGATCCTTCTCCATCGCCTCGAGCAGGATGTCGCCCGCTTCGAGCAAACGCGCCTGAGTCTCACGGAAACTCCACCGGTATTCCCGATCCCAATGCGTGTTCAGGATCAGATGCATGTCGTAACTTTTGGAATCACTCATATAAAAAACAAACGCATTGCTGTGATTTCAGACAAAGCTTTGTTTCATTTAGCTTTTAACTGTTCACGGGTCAACTTGCCCCTTCGTTTTGCAAAGTATTTTACAAAAACCGCGCGCTAAATCCCCCACTCCCCATTCAACCCGAAACCGCGCGCATAATGCGCAGTCCGAACCGCGGCAAGGCCACCTCGCCCTCCAGACTTTGTCCGTCCGGCAAACTAACCCACTCCGCTTCCCCGACGGACACATTGGCCGACCCTTCGCCGAAGTTCATCAGAAAAACCACCTCGCCCTCAGACAACTGACGCCGCGTGGCATAGACACCCGGCGGAAGTTCGCCGGTCAGGATGCGCGGGACATTTTGCTCATCAAGCAGCTTGGCGAAAAGGGAGCGCAACGTGCACAAGGGAAAACGACCACCGAGATAAATGGCCTGCCCCTTGCCGTGGCGGTTGACGGTTGCAGCCGGTTGCCCCGCAAAAATCCCGCTGGTGAAAGTTGCCCATGTCGTCGCTCCTTCGAGGTGGATGGATTCCGCAAACTGGCGCACAACAATCTCCCCGCCATCGGCCAAGCGCGCGCTCACCGATTGGTGGTCTTGCATCGCGCTGGTCTCTTCCACCCAGATACCCATGAGTGGGCGCAGCGGTCCGGGCAAGCCGCCGAGGTGGCAAAGCCCGTTGGGACCGACTGCACCGCTCCAGTAAGTGGCGACCAATGTGCCGCCAGCCTCGACAAACTCTGCCGCCCGGCGGGCGTGTTCCTCACGCACGAGATACCACATCGGCGCGACGATGAGCTTTTTGCCCTCCCACCATGTGCCATCCGGCGGCACGAAATCCACCATCACGCAATTTTCCAGCAATGCGCGGTAGTAAGGCATGAAAGCACGCTTGTGTGCGGCTGGCTTCTGGTGAAAGACCTCGTTGAGGATGCCGTTGTCCTCGGCCAAGGCATACATCGACTCCCAATCGTGGATCATCCCCACTGCAGATTCGACCCTCGCCTCCGCCACCTCCGGCAAGGATTCCAGCAACCCGCCAATCTCCGCCACCTCGCGGAATGTGCGGGTGCTCTCGTGCCCGACGTGATCCACCACCGCGCCGTGGTATTTCTCGTAATTGCCCCGGCTTTTTCTCCACTGGAAATACTGCACCGAGCGCGAGCCGTGTGCCACCGCCTGCAGGGCGGAAAGCAAAGCCAGCCCCCGCTCCTTCTGCGGCGAGGACATGTGCCAGTTCGCCGAACCGGGCGTACTCTCCATCATCAGAAACGGCAGCCCGCCCTTGAGTGAACGCATCATGTCGAAATCGAACGCCGCCTCCATCGCGGTGTAATAATCACTGGTCGGCGGGAGACCGAGACCGTCGTCGTCTGGTTGGCGCGGCGCCACCAAAGCGTGGAAACCCGGCCGCAACTCGTGATGCCAAAACGGATAGTTGTCGAAGGAAACTACGTCGAGATGTCGCGAGAATTCCCACAGGTCGTAAAGCTCCCGATGGTAATTCGTTGTCACAGGAATCTCGGGGGTGATGCGCCGCAGCGGCGCGGCCTCCGCCAGATGGCAGTCGATCGTCTGGTGATTCATGAACAGCCGCCAATCCAGAGCAAGCGCATTGAAAGTATTTTGCCCATGGTCGCACGGAGGTTCGATCTGCGACCAGTCGGTGAACCTCAAGCTCCAGAAATCGGCCCACCACGCCGCATTCAATGCTTCGAGCGTTCCGTAGCGCGCCTGCAGCCAACTGCGAAAGGCCTCCGCACAGAGCGGACAAAAGCACTCGCCGCCGTATTCGTTGTTCACATGCCAGAGGATCAGCGCCGGATGCTTCCCGTAGCGCTCCGCCAGCTTGGTGTTGATGATTCCGCATTTTTCGCGGAAGACCGGTGACGTCAGGCAATGGTTGTGACGGTGGCCGAAAAGGTTCCTCACCCGGTTTTTCCCCGTGCGCAAGACCTCGGGATACTTTTGCGCTATCCAAGCGGGCCGCGCCCCGCCGGGCGTGGCCAGGATGACATGTTGGCCCGCCGCGTGCAGGCGGTCGAACACCTCGTCCAGCCATCCGAATTCGAATTTGCCCTCGGCCGCCTCCAGCGCCGTCCACGAAAAAATGCCGATCGACATCACATTCGTGTGCGCCAGCGGCATCAGCCGGTAGTCCTCGGCCAGGATTTCAGGATAGGCGAGCCATTGGTCGGGATTGTAGTCGGCCCCGTGCAGGAAGCCTCGCGGCAAGGATTTCATAACTTTTCAATTGGCCGGGACGCCGGCGGGAACCTCGGTGGAAACTCCATCCACCCAGTGGAAGTCCGCCAACTGCAATGGCCGCCCCGTATGGCTCCTCCCGATCACCGCCCCGAAGTAAGCAAACGCATTCACATCGGAGCTGTCCGGAAGCTTGATC
>JBILDG010000077.1:0-7961 GCA_044352715.1 Chthoniobacterales bacterium
CCCCCGCAAATGGAAAGCGTCCCGCAGGGCACAGGCGTGATTGTTTCCACCGAAGGGCACCTGGTGACGAACCTGCATGTGATCGAAGGGGCGTCGGAAATTCTTGTGAGCTTGAGCGACGGTCGGCGCTTGCCGGCGAAGCTGCTGGGTTTCGACGCGATGTCCGACATAGCCATTTTGCAGATTGAAGCCGACGGGCTGCGTCCTCTGGCCTTTGCGGACTCCGAGAAAGTGCGCGTGGGGCAGCTTGTTTTCGCCGTTGGCAATCCCTTCGGCCTGCAGGAGACAGTCACGCAGGGGATTATCAGTGCCCGCGAGCGGCTCTTCTCCAGCGAGTCGGTGAACGAGTTTTTCCAGACGGATGCCGCCATCAATCCGGGCAACTCGGGAGGTCCGCTGGTCAACATTCGCGGGGAGATTGTCGGCATCAACAACTTCATCTACTCGCAATCGGGGGGCAGCCAAGGTATCGGGTTTTCCATTCCATCGAATTCTGTGCGACGCGTGCTCGAGCAGATTCTTGAACATGGCCGGGTGCTGCGCCCGTATCTCGGAGTGGTCTTGAAGCCCCTCGACAGCACGCTGGCTTCGCACCTCGGTTTGCCGGATGCCCGCGGTGCGCTGGTCGAAGCGGTGATGGCGGGATCACCGGCGGCGCTGGGAGGTATCCGGGCAGGTGACGTGATCAGGAAATTCAACGGTCGCGAGATCCGCGATTTCAACGATCTGCGCAAGCGTGTGGCCGAAACGCCAATTGACACCGAGGTGACAGCGGAGTTGGTGCGCGATGGCGACACGATCAGTGTGCCCATCCGCATCGTCGAGCAGCAACGGCGCGATGCTACGGGGTTGCCCGTGCCGCCCACGGGGAATGTTTCGCCGGCTCCGGCTGTCCCTTCCGCTCCGGCCTTGCCGGAGGATCGCAGCGCGTTGGCCGGAGTTTCGGTGCGTCCGGTCACTCCCGCGCTGATCCGGCGTTTTCGTCTTCCCGAAAACATCGAGGGCGTGGTCGTGCAGGAGATCGAGCCGAATGCTCCCGCGGCGGGTATTCTCCAGGCGGGTGATGCCATCGAGCAGGTGAACGATTTGCCGATCAGCTCCGCCGAGGACTTTGTGCGGGCGGCGTCTGCACTGCAGCCGGGTGAGCGGGCGATTTTGTTGCTGTCGCGGGGGCCGGTGCGTTCTTTCGAGGTGGTGGGCCCGTGAGCCGGGTTGCTCCCGCCGTTGACTTCGAACACGTGATGCCCTCATTCTTGGCGATTCGATGAAAGCCCCAGTTGGCACAACTTTTGTGGTGGCTGCCAGCCTGCTGGGGGTGGCGGCGGTGGCACAACTTGTCGCGGTTTTGATTTACTTCGGTCCGGGATTTGCGGTGCGTCCGACGACCCCTCCGGAGGCTGCGCCTGTCGTGGAAACGGCGGTGGAGGTGGCGGTGACCGAACCGGCGGTGGAGGAGGAGAAAACTCCCGAAGCCGATCTGGATGCCGCGGCGCAGCAGGAGCGTTTGGTTGAATTGATGAAGGAGATCGAGTTGCTCGAAGGTGGATCTTCTCCGGCGGCCGCGTTGGTTCCGCTGGAGGAAGCGCTCACCCTGCAGCCCCGCAACCCGGATATCCTCGCACGGGCGGCCAGCTTGCATGAGCGGCTCGGGCAGAGCGAAATGGCCCAAAGCCTCTGGAAAAATTTGTTGGATCTCGGGCCCGAAGCCGGACGCTTTCTCGAGGTGGCGGAGATTCGCCTGCGCTTGCTGCGCCAAGACAACCTGGTGCCGAGCGGCTCGGCCGCCCTGCGTGACCAAGTGGGATTGCAACCCGGGTCCATGCTTGGTGTGGTGGATTTAAAATTGAACGAAAGTGACAAGGGCAATGTGCCGGTGAAAGATTTGCGTCTGGCGGTGAAATCTCGCCCCGGCGAAAAGATCGACGGTCGCGATGTGCGGATCAATGTGACTTTCTACGAGAAGTTCGAAGGCGAAATCGTGCCCACTTCGAGTCGTGTGCAGTCGATGTGGTTCACCACGCCGGTGGACTGGCTGGATGACGGCATCGAGATTCTCGAGGTGAAATACGAAGTGCCCATGATCGGTCAGGATGGAGGTCCGCCCCCGACCTACTACGGCTACATGGTGAATATTTACTACCGGGGACAGTTGCAGGAGACGCGTGCCGATCCGGTGGATCTGCAGGATCTTTTCCCACCCCCTTTGAGCGAGCTGCCCGGGCCGCAATAGTCTGTTTTTTAAAAAGACCCACCCATGAAAATACTGCTGGTTGATGATGAAACGCAGGTGTTGGCGGCCTGGCGGGAAGTGTTGGAGTCGGCGGGACGATGCGAGGTGAGGACGGCGTCCACCGGCCACGAAGCCCTCGAGGTTTCGCGCGAATGGGGCGGCGTGAATGTGCTGGTTACCGATGTGGTGATGGAGCCGATGGACGGATTCACCCTGCGTGACCAAATGCAGGCGGCTTATCCCGCGGTGCGGACGGTCTTCGTGAGCGGCTATGATCTTTCGGGTTACGGGGACCGTTTGGCCGGTGCTGCTGTGGTGGCCAAACCGGCCGAAGCGGAACGATTGATGGCTGCGGCGGGACTTCTCGGGGGTCCGACGATCGGTGGTGTGCTTGGTTCCTACTACGTGCAGGATTACCTCGGGCGTAAGGGGGGAGTTCTCGATTATCTGGCTTGGCAGCAAAGCACCTCGCGGCACGTGATCTTGCATGTGCTCGATGCCGAGAGATTGGAGGATGCGACCGAGAAAGAGCATTTTCTGGCGGACGCCCGCGCCAAAGCCGCCGTGACCCATCCGTATCTGCTGGCGGTGCACGAGGCGGGGGAGGTCGACGGGCGACCGTTCTACAGTTCTGATTTTGTACCCGGACACACCTTGTCGGCTTATGCGGATGCGGGGCACAAGCTGGATGACCGGGTGCTCTTCAACGCGTTGCGCACCGCGGCGGAGGTATCGGAGCATTTCAAGAAACAGAATCTGGCCCGGCGCGAGATCGGGGCGGCCGATATCCTGCTTGATGCATCGATGCGGCCACGGTTGGCCAATGTTGCCCAAGCCGGCGCGCCCGGGGAAATCGATGAAGCCGCCGAGGTGCGGAGTTTTGCCGGTGCGGTTGAACAATTGACTGCACCCGGCAGCACGGTGGCAGTAGCCGTCGATGGTCTCGTCAAGAACGAGAAGACTGATTGGTCATCTGTGCTCAAGTTGGCCGCGGCGGCGGCGCCGGCCGTCGCACCGAAAAACGCGGCCAAGCTCACGGCCCGCAGTGAAAAGACCAAGCAGATCATTCAACAATCGAAAGACCAGCAAAAGAAGCGCCTGCTCATCACGGCGGGTATGTCGTTACTGCTCCTGATCACGGCAATTTACGCCCTGTTCAATCTCTTCGGCAACAAGTCGGCCCGGGGCGTGGAGACCAAGCTGGTCAAGGTTCCGGCTGGTGAGTTCATTTATCAAGATGGCCAGAAAGTGACGCTGCCGGATTTCTGGATCGACGAGCATGAGGTGTCCATCGCCGACTACAAAGAGTTCCTCGACTTTCTCGAAGCCAACCCCGGCGAGGCGGAAAAATTTGCCCATCCCGACATGCCCAAGGGCAAATCGCATTACCCGCTGGATTGGGAAGACAAAAAAGAACTCGATCCTCCGGCATGGGGCTACTACCGGAGCGCGCTCAAAGGAATGTATAAAAAGCTCTTTCCGCTGACGGTTGATTCGCCGGTGTTCAACGTTGATTGGTACGATGCGTATGCCTACGCGAAATGGAAGGGGCGTCGCCTCCCGACCGAACAGGAATGGGAGAAAGCCGCCCGCGGCACCGACGGCCGCAAATATCCCTGGGGCAATGAGGAGGAGCCGAAGAGGGTGAACAGCGGGCACGATTTCAAACCCAACCCGAAAGAAGGCGGCGAGATCGACGGCCACAAACGCTGGTCCCGGATAGACCAGCCGTCGGGCGATATCAGCCCTTTCCGTGTCCGGAACATGGCGGGCAACGTCTCCGAGTGGACGGCGTCCATGGCACCCTCCGAGGACGGCATGGGTGGAGACGTTCCGGTGGTTCGCGGCGGCAACTGGTCCAATCCCGAGCATCACCTCACGCGTCGTCGGGCGATTCTTGATCCGCTCCAGCAACAGGATGCCTTGGGCTTCCGCACCGTTTCGGACAAACCTTGAAAACGATGTCACGCCCGTCTTTCCCGCTCTGGCGGTTGTTGCCTGCTTTGGTGGCGAGCGTTCTTTTTTTCGGGTTGTGGGTTGAGCAGGCCGGCGCGCAAGTGCGAGTGGACGTCAGCTTCAAGCGCAAGCTCTACGTTCTCTACGAGCCGCTGATCGCAACCGTAACAATCAACAACCTAAGTGGTCGTCCGCTGCTGCTCGACAACTCGGACCATCACCGTTGGTTCGGCTTCAACATTGAAACGGCGGATGGGCGTATCATTCCACCGATCAACCCCGACTACGCCCTCGCCCCGGCTGCCGTCGGCCCCGGGGAAAAACTTTCCCGCGCGGTCAACCTCACGCCGCTTTTTCCGTTGCATGAATTCGGGCTCTACCGGATCAAAGCGTCGGTTTACGTCACGGAGTTTGGCCGTTATTTCAGTTCGCCGCCCTTGGCGGTGGAAATCACCGAGGGACGCCCGATCTGGCAGGAGATCGTGGGCGTGCCCGGCACTGACGGCAAACCCGAGTTGCGCACGATCACCCTTCTCTCCCACAAACTCTCGCGCACCACGAGGCTCTACGTGCGTATCGAAAATCGCGAAAAAGGAAATGTCTACGCCACGCACCAACTCGGACAATTCCTCACCTTCGGCCGGCCTGAGGTGATGCTTGATGCGAATAACCAGATTCACATTCTCCAGAACAGCTCGCCCAAACAATACATCTACAGCCACTTGGGTCTCGGGGGTGAGGTTTTCACTCGGCAAGCCTACACCGAGATGGGCAAGTCGCGCCCCTCTCTGGCCAAGCAGGCCGGCGGTTCGGTTGCTGTCATGGGGGGGCGCCCCTTCACACCCGGCGAGGAGGATGCCATCGAGGATGAGGCAGACAAAGCCGGCGATCGTCCTGTTCCCTTGCCCGGATCATGAGTGTGGCTACCCGGCCGAAAAGCCTTGCCTGTGCTTGGTCGGGCCGTTAGCTTCCCCGCCCCTCTCAATCACTTTCCCATGCCTGCCAAAAAGAAAAAAAATTCTGCCAAACCCGCCAAAAAAGCGGTGATCAAAAAGCCTGCCGCCAAAAAAGCTGCGGTTTCCAAAAAGAAACCCGCCAAGAAGGTTTCTCCCAAGAAGGCCGGTAAAAAGCCCGCGGCCAAGAAGCCGGTTTCCCAAAAGAAGCCTGCCAAACCATCCAAAATGCCTCCCAAAAAGAAAGTTTCACTCGGCAAGACGGGTTCCATCAAACCTGTCGGCACGCGTGACATGCTCGCTTTTGGGCAACCGGTGGAAAAGACCCGCCGCCTGAATCCATGGCTTAAAAAACAACATATCCGCTTGCTTGCCCTCAAGGACACTTTGCTTGATTCCATGACCGGAGTGGCCCGCGACAATCTGCGGACGGGGCACGATGCCCATGAAGTCTCGGCACATGGCCTGCACCAAGCCGATGCCGGCAGCGATTCTTACGACCGCGATTTCGCGCTCAATCTCCTTTCACAGGAGCAGGATGCGCTTTTTGAAATCGACGAAGCCCTCAAGCGCCTCACCAAAGGAACCTACGGGGTGTGCGAAATGAGCGGTAAACCGATTCCCAAGGCCCGCTTGGAAGCCCGGCCGTTCGCCCGCTTCACGGTCGAATGCCAAAACGAGATCGAGCGTAAAAACCGCTTCAGCCGCATCCGCCAGCCTGTCACCCGCCTTTTTGAAACCACTGACGACGAGTCCTCCGAAGAATCCGACGAGGAATCCGGCAACGAGAGCAAGGAGTAAACATTATGGCCCAGGAAATCATCACCCTCGAGTGCACCGAGGCAGCTGCCGAAGGCAAACCTGTCTCGCGCTACATGAGCACCCGCAACAAAAAAAGCCCGCGCACACCGAGCCGGCTGGAGAAAAAGAAATATAATCCGCATCTCCGCCGCCACACGCTGCACCGCGAAACGAAATAGACTACCATGCAACCGAAGACACCCAAACGCCGCGCCGCCATGCGTCGGGCCAATCGCCCCATGCCGCGCCGACGCATCGATCTGCAGATCGATGCCATCGACTACAAAAATCCGGAACTTCTTAAGCGTTTTGTCACGGAGAGCGGCAAAATTCTCCCGCGCCGTCTCACTGGCGTGCCTGCTCATTTGCATCGCCGCATCACGCGTGCGATCAAGCGCGCCCGTTCCGTCCTGCTCCTTCGCTAGTTTGCCGGGCCGGTGGGCTGTCCGGTTTGGACGGCTTGCCGCCGTTGTTGTTGCTTCCGCTTTTCGGCAGGATGCGTGGGCGCCATTGCGGCTCGGACAATTTTCCTTCCGATACGTATTCGAAGAGTTTGCTCACCGGGTAGAGGATGAGGCCCGGCACGCCTTGGGCGTTGATGCGCACGCTGAAGTCCATCCGATCCTCGATAAAATACAGCGAACCTTGGCCGATCATGCTGAAGCCTTGGCCGATCACGTCGAGGTTGTCCGTGCGGATCTCCCCATCGGCCACGCGGAAGTCACAGGTGGCTTTGCGGGCGGTTTGGTAGCCGGTGCCGGGAATGATCGTGTCGAGAACGACCGAGAGAGGTCCGAGCACGGGAATGGCGAAGACGTTGCCGTTTTCCACGATGAGGTTGCCGCCGCCGCTCATGGCCCGCGCATTGCCGGGCACGAAGCTGAAATCGTAGTTGCCGCTGACGACACCTTTGGAGTCCTTGTAGTCGAAATACAAGCGGGTGAGGGTCTCGAAATTCACCTTGGATAAGTTCACGCTCATTTTTTGACGGGCATTCGGCTGGCCGGTGGCGATATCGGCCTTGAGCCGGGTGGTGCCGCCGAAAAGTTTCGCCGAGGGGATATCGACCTTGATCGCGCGCCCGTTAAACTCGAGGGAGCCGGTGGTTGTTCCGAAATTCAGCGTGCGTTCGAGCAGGTCGTAATCGAGGCCTTGCGGCGCGGTGAAATCGGCCCGCAGTTTTGTGAGCGTCGGATCTTTCAGTCCGATGACTCCGCTCACCTTCACTTCGGGAGGTGCTTTGAAGCGGTAGGGTTTGGTCTCGCGGGCGACCTTGGGATCGGCCCACTGCAGGACATTGAACGGATTCATGGAGCTGCGAACTTCCTCCAATCGCACTTGATTGCGCCCGAAGTCGTAAGTGAACAACCCGCTGCCGGTGCCCTCGGGGCGTTTGACGTCGATCTTGGAAAGTGTGAGGGCCAAATCCTCGAAACTCAGAACGGCTGAGGCGTTATCCAGGGTGGAGTCATGGATGGATGTTTTGCCCAGCTTGAGCTGGCCCTTGGCCCTCAGTTGTTTGGGGTCGAGTTTCGGGCCGGCAGCTTCGAATTTGATCTCGGGCGGCTCGATGAACTTGAGTTCCATTTTGGCCAATCCTGTCTGCACCTTTTCATCGAGCAACGCGGCCAGAGGGAGCGGGTCCGCTTGGGCATGAACGCGCAGGCGGACGTCATCCGGCTTGATGATCAGATCCGATCGGATCGTGCCCGTGGGCAATTGGAGGATGACATCGCTGGCGTAGAAATCGCCATTGCGCCAGGAGAAGCCGCCGGAGAGACCGCCGAACTCGGTGTTGCGCAAAGCGAAGGGGCCGCATTCCAGGGTTCCGAGCGCCTTAACGTGGCGTGGTTCGCCTGATCCCGTCTCCACCGTGGCCTCGAAAATCGGTGGGTAGTTGAAGGCCAACTCGGCCCAAGGACTTTCGGGATAAAGTTGTTCGAGCCAAGGAACCGGATCGAGACTCGAGCGCACATCGCCCCGTCCCTCTCCGGTGGTGAGATTCCAGCGCCCCGAAGCCG
>JBILDG010000078.1:0-7885 GCA_044352715.1 Chthoniobacterales bacterium
GGTTTCCGTCGGTGTATGAACTGGCGACGGCGGAAGAGGCCGAAGTTTTGGCGCTGTGGCAAGGGTTGGGCTACTACCGGAGGGCAAGGAATCTGCATGCGGCGGCCAAGAAGGTTGCAAGCGACTCGAGGGGCGTCTTTCTACGTGATTACGATGCATTGCGGGCTTTGCCGGGCGTGGGGGACTATACGGCACAGGCCGTGCGGGCCTTTGCTTACGACGAGCCGGCGCCGGTGCTCGATGCGAATGTGATCCGGGTGGTGGCGCGTTTGTTCAATACCCAAGCGCCGGTGGACTCCGCGAAAGGATTGGCCAAGGTGCGCGGAAAGCTCGAAGAGCTTTTGCCTGCGAAGGGTGGACGAGAGTTTGTTTCGGCGATCATGGAACTCGGCGCGCTTATCTGCCGCGCGGGTCGGCCTGATTGTTTGCTGTGTCCGGTGAAAGATTTTTGCCGGGCGAAGAACCCCGAAAAGTTGCCGGTCAAAGCACCCAAGGCCCCCATCAAAGAGCGCACCGAGCATACGGCTTGGGTGAGCGATGGCAAAACGCTGGTGCTCCAGCAGTCCGTGTCGCGTCGCTGGGTTGGACTGTGGAGATTGCCGCCGATGGAGAGCGCGCCAGCGGGTTCGCCGAAAGCCGAGCTGACCTACAGCATCGTGCGTGAGCGGGTTGCGCTGAAAGTTCATCACGTTCGCCGGCCGGCCCTAGCCGCGTCCGCGGAGCCGCGCCGGGCGTTCTGTCTCACGGAGCTTGCGGATATCGCGATTCCGTCTCCTCACCGCCGCGCCATTGCCAGAATCCTCGGTCAAAGTCATATTTAAAACCATGTCCACTGCCGAGCTGACCGCCCAACCCGATGCCGGAGGCCATTTTGGTTCCTACGGCGGGGTGTTCGTGCCCGAGACGCTCATGACGGCGCTCGAGGAATTGACGCGCGAATACGAGGCGGCGCGCAAAGATCCGGAGTTCAAACGCGAACTGAACCAGCTTCTGGCGGAATTTGTCGGCCGTCCGACCCCGCTCTATCTGGCCGAACGACTGACTGCACAACTCGGCGGGGCGAAGATTTACCTGAAGCGCGAAGACCTGCTGCACACCGGCGCCCACAAGATCAACAATGCGATGGGGCAGATCCTGCTCGCGAAGCGCATGGGCAAAAAACGCGTCATTGCCGAGACGGGGGCGGGTCAGCATGGCGTAGCCACAGCGACGGCAGCGGCGCGATTCGGTATGGATTGCGTCGTTTACATGGGCGAGGTGGACATGAAACGCCAGTCGCTCAACGTCACGCGCATGAAATTCCTCGGCGCGAAGGTCGTCCCGGTCACGGCTGGACAGGCCACGTTGAAGGAAGCAGTCAATGAAGCCATGCGCGACTGGGTGACGAATGTCCGCTCGACGCACTACATCCTCGGCACGGCCTATGGCGCGCATCCGTATCCCATGATGGTGCGCAATTTTCACCGTGTGATCGGCGAGGAGTCGCGGCGTCAGATTTTGGAGCGCGAGGAGCGCTTGCCCGACCTCCTTGTGGCCTGCGTGGGTGGCGGGAGCAATGCCATCGGACTTTTTTATCCGTTCCTTGATGACAAAAACGTTCGCATGGTCGGTGTTGAAGCCGGCGGCGAGGGAATCAAGCCCGGACGCCACGCGGCTCGCTTCCAAGGCGGCAAGCTCGGCGTGTTGCAGGGATGCAAAACTTTCCTCCTGGCCAACGAAGACGGTCAGATCGAGCTGACCCATTCCGTTTCGGCGGGATTGGATTACGCCGCGGTCGGCCCCGAGCACAGTTTCCTGCGCGACGCGGGGCGGGTGGAATATGACTACGCTACCGACGATGAAGCGCTTGAGGCCTTCAAAACGCTATCGAAAGTCGAAGGCATCATTCCCGCTCTAGAGAGCGCGCACGGCGTGGCCCACGCGATCAAAGTCGCCCCCAAGATGGGTAAGGATCAGATTATCCTCGTGAATCTCTCCGGCCGTGGGGACAAAGACGTCCAACAGGCGGCGGAGTTTGTTTTCGGAGCCGTGGGTTAAACGAACTTGCGCCTTCGCGGGACGTCTCTGGCAAAACGTCCGCCGTCGAAAACTTGATTCTAGCCAGATTGTTAGCTAGATTGCGCTTATGGAATCTGTCAAATCCATGTCGCTCGGAACCTTCGAGGCGAAGAACAAGCTCTCGTCGCTTGTCGATCTGGCGTCCAAGGGAAGCCGCATCTGGATTACGAAGCGCGGTCGCCGTGTCGCGCTGCTTTCCTCCGGGGTCGAAGAAACAGCCAAGGCTGGCAATGATCTGGTAGCTGTGTTCCGTGCCATCCGCTCGCGTACGAAGCCGGCCAAGGGCGCGAGCTTGAAGTCTCTCATTGAAGAAGGGCGCCGGTGAAACAAGTCGTGGCAGACGCGTCCTTTTGTGGGGCGTGGATTCTGGCCGATGAATCATCGGGCGAAGCGGATCGTCTGCTGACGCGCATCGCTTCGGGTTCGGTGCAACTCGTCGTTCCGGCGCTTTGGCATTACGAAATGCTCAATCTTCTGCGTTCGGCGCTGCGCCGGAAACGGTTGGCGGCGGAGGACCTTGATCTGGCGGTCGAGACATTAGAGCGCGTGCCGATGACGATGGAAGATCTTCCGGGTGCGCCGGCACGCCGGAGGATTTTACATTTGGCCGCACAATTCGATTTGTCGGCTTACGACGCCGCGTATCTCGAATTGGCCGATCGCTTCAAAATTGCTCTGCAGACGAATGATGCAAGGCTGAAAGCCGCGGCGAAGCAATTGGGTTTAGGTTTTTGAGCGGTATGCCGCGGTCGGACTTCCCTTGAAGCCGGACACTAAGGAACTCTTCGTCGAGCGGCGGTCTCCGTTCGGGGGAGGCCGTGGCGGCGGCCAGCGGCTGGCGCACTTTCCAATCAGCCGACCACGGGGCTGGGTAGCGGGCTTGATGCAGGAGTTTGAGCGCCGCCTCGGCTTGCTCGATCTGCCAACCAGCTGGCCAGAAGCTGCAAAAACGCCACGATATCGGTAGCTTTGGCGTCCACGAATTGGCGGGGCGAGAGATACTTCTCCCAAGTCATGACCCAATTAGTCCAATATGGAATTAGTGATTCCTGCACGCCCTTTAGTCGGGCTAGGTCCCCGAATTGGTCGCGAAAGAACCGGCACTCACTCCGACCTCTTTTGAGGAAACAATGCGCACAGGGCGCATGGACCGAATCACCATGCCTGCGGCAAGTGCAAGCAGGGATAGGTCATCGGGGACGTTCGCAGAAAAATACCACTTGATGTAACGCACGTAATAACGCACGTTTGCTTCATGCAGACCGTTACCGCCACAACAGCCCGATCCACGATCTACAAGCTCCTCGACGATGCTTCGGAGTCTCACGAGCCGATCCAGATTACTGGCAAGCGATCCAGCGCTGTTCTCGTTGCCGAGGACGACTGGCGCGCTATACAGGAGAGTCTTTATCTCGTGTCGATGCCAGGCATGAGGGAGTCGATTCGTGCCGGGCTCGCCACTCCAGTCTCTGCATGCAGCATGAAACTTGACTGGTGAAATTCTGCCTTGTTTTCACCAAACAAGCGCAGAAGGACGCCAAGAAGCTTGCGAGAGCAGGTCTAAAGCCGAAGGCGCAGATTTTATTGGACATTCTCGCGGATGATCCTTTCCAAAACCCTCCTCCCTACGAGAAGCTCATCGGCGACCTCGCTGGGGCATATTCGCGCAGAATCAACATACAGCACAGGCTGGTGTATGAAGTGCTGAAGAGAGAGCGGATGGTGAAGGTTCTGCGTTTGTGGACGCACTACGAATAAAATGCGAACAGGGCGATGGACCGAATCACCATGCCTGCGGCAAGTGCAAGCAGGGATAGGTCATCGGGGACGTTCGCATGTCATGACAACCTTCTGAAACATCACATTTAGCCGTGGCCAAAAGTTCTTCCCTCTCATCCATCGAACACGATTCGGTGCTTTTTGGGGCCGATGAGACCGCGGGGATCGTCTCCGTCGAATTTGTCGCGCCGGACCGCGTGCAGGTTTACCGGCGGGAGGGGAGCAAGACGATTGTCGAGGAGGTGGTGCACAAGCCTATTGCTTGGGCGACGGAGCCGGTGCCGGGGGAGTTACGGGAGCTGACCGGGAGCGGTGCGTTCAAGTTTGTCGTCGCGTTCGACAATGTGACAGCGTTCGGAAAAGCCAAGACGACTTACAAACGCGAGCTCTTCGCGCTGAATGATCTGGCGCACCAATACCTTTTGCAAAGCGGACGGACGTTGTTCAAAGGCATGGCTTTTGGAGACGTCCGTCGGATGCAGGTGGATATCGAGACATTCACGGGTGCGGACGGGGCGATGTCCGATGCGTCGCGTGATCCGCTGCTGGCCATTGCGATGAGCGACAGCACGGGGTGGGAGGAGGTTCTCGTGGTCGATGATCCTACGGACGAGGCGCAGGAAAAAGCGGTGCTGGAAAAGTTTGTCGCGCTGATGCGTGAGCGCGACCCGGATGTGATCGAGGGGCACAATATTTTCCGGTTTGATCTGCCGTATCTGGAAGCGCGGGCGCGGAAGCGGGGGGTGAAGCTGGAGTTGGGGCGGGATGGAAGTGCCGTCCGTTCGCACCCGTCGCGATTGCAGATCGCGGAGCGATTGATCCAATACCGGAAGTTCGAGATTCACGGCCGGCACATCGTGGACACTTTGTTTTTGGTGCAATTCCACGACGTGGGGGCGCGGGAACTGGAAAGCTTCGGACTCAAGGCGGCGGCGAGGCATTTCGGAGTGGCGGAGGACGACCGCGTCGAGCTGGGAGCGCGGGAAATCACGGAGGCGCACAAGGGGGACCGGGCGACGTTCGAAAAATATGCGCTGCAGGATGTGCGCGAGACGCGGGCGCTGTCCGCGACGCTGAGTCCGGCGTGGTTCACGCAGACGACGATCTTTCCCTACAACTATCAGGATGTGGTAATTCGCGGGAACGCGACGAAGATCAACAGTCTTTTCCTGCGCGAATACCTGCGACAGGGGCAGGCGGTGCCGGCGTTGCCTGAGGTGCAGCGGTTTGAGGGCGGCTACACGGATATTTTTTTCACCGGGGTGGCAAGGGATGTGTGGCATTGCGACATCGCGTCGCTTTATCCATCGGTCATGCTGGCGTTCGGATATTTGCCGGAGGCGGACACGCTCGGCGTCTTCGGCGACATGCTGGGGCGGCTGCGCAAATTCCGGTTGGAGACGAAATCTGCGATGCGTTCAGCCGAGGGAGCGGAAAAGTCGCACCTCGATGCGCTGCAGGGGACGTTCAAAATCCTGATCAACAGCTTTTACGGTTATCTCGGATTTGCGCAGGGGAACTTTGCCGACTTCGAAGCGGCGGCGGCGGTCACGGCCAAGGGACGCGAGCTGTTGCGCGGGATGGTGGAATGGCTGCGTCAGCGCGGGGCCGAGGTCATCGAGATCGACACGGACGGCATTTATTTCACGCCGCCAAAGGATGCGACGTGGGAAGGGCTTTATCGCGAGTTGGCGGCGACGCTGCCGCAGGGGATCGAGGTGGAGTTTGATGCGCGTTATGACGCTATGTTCAGCTACAAGTCGAAGAACTATGCGTTGTTGTCGGGCGACGGGAAGTTGTCGATCAAGGGCGCGGCGCTGAAGTCACGCGGATTGGAAAGATTCCAGCGTGTGTTTATCGAGCGTGCCGTGCGGGCGCTGCTGGAGGGAAGGCCGGAGGAAATTCCGGCGATGCACGCGGAGTTTGGCAAAGCGCTGCGGGATCGGATGTGGGAACCGGAGATGTTTGTGAAGACCGAGGCGCTACAGGATTCCTTGGAAGCGTATCAAAAGAAAATTGCGGCATCGTCGAGGAATCGCTCGGCGGCCTTCGAGTTGGCCTTGCGCAGCGGACGCAAGATGCAGGCCGGCGATCGGGTGACGTATTACATCACCGGATCGAAGAAGACGGTGAAGGCTTACGAGAGTGCGAAGCTCGTCGAGGAGTGGGATGCGAAAAACCGCGACGAGAACACAGCTTACTATCTGGCCAAGCTCGACGAGTTGGCCGGGAAGTTCGAGGCGTTCGTGCCCGCGAGCGCGGGTGGGGATCGGTTGCTGTAGCCGCTGCCGACTATTTCAAAGGGTTGCGCCAGCGGAGGCCGTCGAAGCGGGAGAAATCCGTGTCGTTGCTGTGCAGCTCTGCTTGGTTTTCGACCGCGAGCGCGGCGAGTTGAGCATCGGTAGTGAGGTCACCGGCTGTGCCGAGCTTTTCGAGATAACCAAGAAAGAGTCCGGCGAATTTGGGTCCGGGCTGCAGAACGATCACGGCCGGTTGATCGAGCCATGACCGCACGAGGTCAACGGCACGATCGGTGGAGAGTGGTTCAGTCAAAATCCGCCGATTCGTCATGATGCGGATGAATCCGGAAGACGTGATCCATGGAAGGCCGACGGGTGTATTCCGGTTTAGGGCGGCCTCCCACCAAGCTTTGGCAGGTTCGTGAAGCGGATCGCGCTTGTTGTGGGCGTAGATGAGGAGATTGATGTCGGGGACAATCATCGCGATTTAGATTTTCGGATGAATTCTTCGACCTGTAGTTCATCCACCAGCCGGTTGAACTTGGTCGGGTCGATGCCGGGTTGGTAGTCCGAGGAGTGTGCTTTGACGCGGAAGAGCGGGCGGTCTTTGGCCTTTTTCAATCCGAAGCCCAGTCGCAATCGTTCATTGACCACCTCTTTGAAGGATTTTTTGCCCGAGGCCAGCTCCTGCCGGAGGCGCTGGGCGACGTCAGGTTCAAGGGAGAGTGTTGTTCGCATGCTTAACATCACGCATCAGAAATAAGTGATGTCAAGGCATCACCTCGATCGCCTCGCACTTCTCGCGCCAGCCATCGAAGCGCCATTTGTTGGGGAAATCGCGGCACTGCTGCGGTTTGACTGACTGGATGGTGCAGGTGTTGAAGCCTTCGAGAAAGATGCAAGAGCCGTCGGGGTTGGATTGGAGCATGAGGCCCGCGCGGCTGGGGCGGAGTTCGGTGTGCCGGGCGATGAATTCGTCGGACGTCATGCCGAGAAAGTTCGCGATGTCGGTGATTTCTTTTTCGTCAATGCGCACAAAGCCGGGCCAGCGGCAGCAGTTGCCGCAGCGTTGGCAAATGTAGCGTGGTTCGCTCACGCGAAGACGATCCGGCAGACGATGACCGAGGCGATGACGCCGGCGAGGTCGGCAAGGAGCCCGGCGGGCACGGCGTGGCGGGTGCGGCGGATGGCGACGGATCCGAAGTAAACGGCCACGACATAGAATGTCGTTTCGGTGCTGCCCATGATGGTTCCGGCCATGCGGGCGATGAGGCTGTCAGGTCCGTGCGTGCCGATGAGTTCGGTGAAGATGCCCATCGTTCCGCTGCCGCTGAGCGGTCGCATGAAAACGAGGGGGAGGAGCTCGGAGGGGAAGCCGACTTTTTGGAAAACCGGATCGAGGGCTTGGCTGAGAAGGTTGATGCCGCCCGCGGCGCGGAACATCCCCACGGCGGCGAGGATTGCCACGAGAAAAGGAATGATGCGCAGGGCGACTTGAATGCCCTCCTTGGCGCCTTCGACAAATTCCTCATAGACGGGCACGCTGCGCAACGCGGCGTAGAGCGGGAAGAACGCCAGCAGGAAGGGAATCGCGAGGAGGGAAATGGCCTCGACGTAGGAGGCGAACCACCCGCGGTCGCCGTCATAGCCCGCGCCTGCTGTGCGCCAGAGCAGGACGAGAAAGAATGCACCGAAGATCGCGAGGAGCAACCGAGCGCGCCAAGCAAGGGGTTCGGGTGCAGTGGCGGCGATGGGCTCGGGGGCGGTGGCTTCCTCTTGCTTCTTCGCCTGCTCGTCGGCGGGCGTGA
>JBILDG010000079.1:0-7840 GCA_044352715.1 Chthoniobacterales bacterium
CTCAACGAAAATTATTTCAAACTCAAAGCCGGCTACCTCTTTCCCGAGATTGCGCGGCGCGTCAAAGCCTTCAGCGAAGCCCATCCCGACGCGGCGGCCAAAATTATACGCTGCGGTATCGGTGATGTGACCGAACCCCTCCCCGCTGCGTGCATCGAGGCATTGCATAAGGCCGTCGATGAAATGGCGCACCGCGACACGTTCCGCGGCTACGGACCTGAGCAGGGCTATGACTTCCTCCGCCACGCCATCGCGCAGCACGACTTCCGCGATCGCGGACTGGAAATCGAGGACGACGAAATTTTTGTTTCCGACGGATCGAAGTGCGACTGCGGCAACATCCTCGACATCTTCGGCCCCGGCAACCGCGTAGCCATCACCGATCCCGTTTATCCGGTCTATGTCGACACGAACGTCATGGTCGGCAACACCGGCGACGCCGACGAACACGGCGCCTACGAGGGCCTCGTCTATCTCCCCTGCACGGCGGAGAACGGCTTTGTTCCCTCAATCCCGAAGGTGTCCGTCGATCTCATCTATCTTTGCTACCCGAATAACCCCACCGGCGCCGTGGCCACGCGCGAGCAGCTCACCAATTGGGTGGAGTATGCGCGCAAACACCATGCGGTAATTCTTTTCGACGCCGCCTACGAGGCCTACGTCCGCACCCCGGGTGTGCCGCATTCCATTTACGAGATCGAAGGTGCGCGCGAGTGCGCCATCGAGTTCCGCAGCTTTTCGAAAAACGGAGGCTTCACCGGTCTGCGCTGCGCCTTCACCGTCGTGCCGAAGTCGCTCCATGCCCGCACGCGCGGCGGCGAAAGCAAATCCATCCACCCGCTCTGGCTGCGCAACCACACCACGAAGTTCAACGGTGTGTCTTATCCCGTTCAACGCGCCGCCGAGGCGATCTATTCGCCCAACGGACGCCAGCAGGTTGACGCACTCGTCGATTTCTACATGGAAAACGCCCGCATCCTGCGCAAAGCGGTCGCCGGTGCCGGACTCCAAGTTTTCGGCGGTATCGACGCGCCCTACATCTGGGTGCGCAGCCCCGAGGGCGTGCCGAGTTGGACCATGTTCGACTTCCTCCTGCGCGAAGCCCACATCGTCACCACCCCGGGCAGCGGCTTCGGCGCGGCCGGCGAAGGCTACTTCCGCATCTCGGCCTTCAACAGCCGCGAGCGTGTCGAAGAAGCCGCCAAGCGCCTTGCTTCGCTGGACTTCACAAAGGCCGGCTGACGCGCCTACGCTCCCGCCATGAAACTTCTCCTCCTTGCCCTCCTGGCCGCCGGTTCGTTCGGTTGCGCCAACAACGATCCGTATCAGGACCCGATGTATACGCTGCAACGCGACCTCCGCCACCGTAACCAAAAGTGGGACAATGCCATGGACCGCCAATACCTGCGCAACCAAGCGCGCGACGAGCGCTACCAATCTTGGTTCAACGCAGTGATGGAATAGGCCCCGGGGACCACGCGCGCCCTCGCGCGTTGCGCCGTGCGCCTCGCGCGGCGCTTAGGCTGTTGCAGGTTCATCGGCGAGGGCGCCGATGAATACGGCCGGGGCGGCCGTGCTCCCCGAGACCGGCAGACCCGCTAAGAGGAAGCCGTCCCACAAAAGATCATAAGTTCAAGAGCTCGGGATATCGGTATAACGCCGGTGGTGCTCCTCAGAGTCCCTGCACCACACGCTGCAGTTCCTGCTGGAAGGACATGACGTCCTGCTGGCTCGGCCGGTAGCCCGGCTTGGAGGGGTTGAGACCGAGACGGCCCGTCTGATCGAGCATCCATTCGGCGGTCTCGCCGTCGGAGAAAGCAACTTTGCCGCTGACCAAAGCCTGCGGTTTCGTGATGGTGTCCAACGTGACCTGCACACCGCCGGCCGGGGCAGGTGCGGCGGTTTCGCGCTCTTGCTCGCCCTGTTGCTTGGCCTCGGCCAGGCGCTCGACCGCCTCGCTTTGTTTCGGTTGCTCTTTGAGTTGCAGGTTCAGGTCATCGACAAGAAAACGCACATCCATGTAAGTCAGCCCGATCTGGCACTCTTCTTTGAGGCGGCGCTGCACATCGGAGAGAGAAGCGCCGGCGGCAATCCATGATGCGACAAGTTTTTTATGTTCTTCGGTCAAATTCATGAGGGGAAACCTAACGGCTTTGAGGCCGCCTGAAAAGAGCGCCGCCATCTCTCGGGACTTGCACATTTCCCCGCATGGACTAAGGAAAATGTCATGAAGAACATCGCACGTCTTTGCACCACCGCCGCAGCCGCCGGTTCTCTCGGCATCAGCGGTTGCGAGAATCTCAACAGCACTGAAGCCGGACTGATCGCCGCGGGCTTGGCCGGCGCCGCCACCGGCATCGCCTTGGGAACGACCGGTGTCCCCGCCAGCTCGGCTGTTCCGATTGCCTTGGGCGCCGCCGCCGGGGCCGGTGCTCTGGGCGTGGCGGCAACCAACATGCAGGTCGGCCGCGACCAGCGCCTCATTGCCGAGCAACGCGGCCAAACTCTCGTCGAGCAAGCCCGCCAGCGCGGCGCGAGAAATATTCCGCGCTACATCCTCGTGGATACCGTCTCGGCGCGCCCGACCGGCGGGGGACGTCCGGTCATGATTTTCGATACCGCCACCGGCAAAGTCGCCAGCAACCGTCTCTACTACGTCGGCATGCCGGTGGGTCCCTACGGATACACCGAGGCTCCTCCGGGGATGATGAACATTCGCTGACGCATTTGTCCGAGCGCCCGCCTTTCCAGATCCTGCCCGCAGAGCGTCGCGCCCATGTGTTCGGCGTGGATTACGCGCTGTGTCCGCAGCCCGACGGCGGCATGCTCTACATCAGCCGGCAGGCATGGCATTGGCTGGATTACCTCCACCCGTCACGATGGTGGGATGCCGATCAAAAGGGCGTCCGCGGTGAACGTCTCGCGGGCAGCACCGGCACGGTTTACCGCGCGAAAAGTGCGCCGCCGGGTCTGCCGCCGCGCGATCTGGTCGTGAAATATTCCCGCGTGGCGCAGGATGTGCCGCTGTTCATCCCCGACGAATTTCTCGACTCCATCCCCGGAGAGGAAGTGGCGAAGGCCCGGTTTTTGGGGCCTTTTGCGGAGTTTGGACTGGTCAACGAATTGCGCGGAAGCCTTTTCAACCAAGGCGAACGGAAGTTGCGCACCAAGGTTCCGTTGGCGGTTTACTCCCCACCCGTGAAATACCCCCTCTGGCAAACGGGGCGGCACACGGATATTTTCCGGGCGCACCTTCGCGCCATGGAGCAGGAGCAATTCGAAAACGGACTGACCACGATCACTCTCGATATCGAGCGCGATTACCTGGAGATTTTCGCTTGGGTGGACGGCATCGATGCGGAGGAAGCCTTCGGGCGCGGGCTGCTCGATCATGAGGAGTTGGTCGCATTGACCCGTGAATCCAACCTCAACCTGGCGCGTCTCGGCTACCGCGTCCTCGACAACAAACCACGCCACCTCATTGTGCGCCCATGGCCGGGCGGACGTCTGCTGCAACGCCACGGGCGGACCGTTTACACGATGGTGGATTTCGAATTGCTGCAGCACCACGAAGATGCGATCTCACGCCGGTTTCCGCGCAAAGTTGCTCTCGGCTGAAAGTTTCAACCGCCGAAAATTCCGCGCAAAAAATCGGCCGCCTCGCGCAACGGCCCCGGCACAGGGAGACCGAGCATTTCCGCCAGTTTCTCCGGGGACAGCCCCAGTTCGACTGCCATACGGGGAAGCGACTTGGCCACGGCGGCCGTCGCGCGGTCGGTGATAGCGGGCGAAATGCGCTGGATGATTTGTCCGATCGTGTCGCCGTCTTTTCCGCCAAGATTGGCAAAGCGGAGGGTGCCGAGGCGCAACTCCGGTGTGTGGCCGACCCCGGGCAAATCCAGCCGGACCCGCGCATCGTCGATGACCAAAGAGTCGATAACGAGCCTGCGCGGTGCTTTGTCGGGTGCGGACTTTGACCGTTTTCCGCGCTCGGCAATCTGCGCGGCCAACGTCTCGAGATTGTTGCTTGAGGCTCCTCCGGAATATAAAATTGTCACCCGTTCTATTTCGACCTCGCGGATGCGAACGACCGGTTCGCGCAGCGAAGCCACGTTCAGCGCAACATTCGCGCGCTCGAAGGCGAACAGCGGTTCGCGGCTCGAATAGCCGGCAGGATTGCCGAGCCGGAATTTTTTCAACTCCCCGGACTGCTCCTTGGCTTGCAGGCGCACGGCGGCAAGCTGCACATCAACGCCGGTGGCCGCGGCGACCTGGCTGACGATGGCCCGGCGCACCATGCCGTCGAGACTGAAGTAGAGCCAGACTCCGGCGCCGATCGCCACGAGCGTCGTCGCCGAGGAAAGCAAAACAATCAACCTGCGCATGGGCGGAACGTTGCAACCGGGGCGGCCGCGTTGTCAAACCCGCCGCGCCCGCGGATGGAATTGTCGGTGGGCTTTGTGCAGTCCACGGGAATCGACGTGGGTATAAATTTGTGTGGTGGCGATGTCGGCATGGCCGAGCATTTCCTGGATGATGCGCAGGTCGGCGCCGCCTTCGAGCAAATGCGTGGCGAAAGAATGTCTCAACATGTGCGGATGAATCTCCTTCTCGAGCCCGGCACGCTGGCCCAACGCGACGAGCAGTTGCCAGATCCGCTGGTTCGTGAGTTTTCGGCCGCGCACCGACAGGAAAATCTCACCCCCGGTGCGCGGGCCCACCAGTTCCGGCCGGCCGCGGCGGAGATAATGATCCACCGCCTCGCGCGCACCGGAGCCGACCGGCACGAGACGTTGCTTGTTGCCTTTGCCGACGACACGGATGAACCCTTTTTCAAGATCGAGATTTTCCAAGCGCGCATGGCACAGTTCGGACACGCGCAGCCCGCTTGCATAGAGCAGCTCGACGATGGCGCGGTCGCGCAACTCCAGCGGAGTTTCTCCCGCCGCGGCGGTCATGAGACGCTCCACCTCCGGGGCGGAGAGCGTCTCGGGCAGATACCGTTCGATTTTCGGAACACCGAGAAATTCCGTCGGATCTTTGGCCAGGCGGTGTCGCTGGAGCAGATGCCGGAAGAAAATGCGCAGGGCCACGGCATGGAGTTTGATCGTGGCGGCCGCGCACCCTCCGCGCTTGCGCCACCCTAGAAATTCACCGATGTGCTCCGGCGTCACCTCTTCACAGGTCGATACCGGGCCGTGGTCGGACAGCCACTTGGCGAAAAGTTCCAGCGATGACCGGGTGCTCAGCTGGTAATTGACCGACAAACCCCGCTCGGTCGCGAGATAAAGGATGAACTGGTCGATCGCGCTGTTCACACCGGGCGCCGCCCCAGCGCGAGACGCTCGTAGGCCTCGCGGTATTTCGCGGCGGTCTGCGCGATGATGTCCGGGGGCAAGGTCGGGGCAGGCGGTTGACGGTTCCACCCCGAGTTGATGAGGTAGTCACGCACGAATTGCTTGTCGAAGCTGGGCGGATGTTGGCCCGGTTTCCATTGATCGGCCGGCCAGAAGCGCGAGGAATCCGGGGTGAGGCATTCGTCGATGAGAATGATGGAGTCGTCGAGCAGGCCGAATTCCAGCTTGGTATCGGCAATGATCACGCCCGCGTGTTCGGCATGCGCGCGGCCGTGCTCGTAAACTTCAAAACTCGCCTCCCGCACGGCGTGGGCCGTCTCGTCGCCGAGCAGGCGACGGCATTGGTCCCAAGTGATCGGTTCGTCGTGCCCCGAGGCGGCTTTGGTCGTGGGCGTGAAAATCGGCTCGGGCAATTTCGAGGCGTCTTGCAATCCGCCCGGCATGGCATGGCCGAAGACCTTGCCGTCGCGGCGGTATTCCTCCCACGCGGCGCCGGCCAGATAGCCGCGCACGATGCATTCGACCGGCAGGGGTTTCGTGCGGCGGGCCAAGGTGGTGCGCCCGGCCAGTTGTGCGGCAAAGGGTTTCAATTCGTCCGGAAAAAGCGCGAAGTCGGCCGCGATGAAGTGATTGGGCACGAAGTCCAGTCGCTGGAACCAGAAGGCGGAGAGCGCGGTGAGGACCTCTCCTTTGCCGGGGATGGGATCGGGCAAGATGCAGTCGAAGGCCGACAAGCGGTCCGAGGCGACCAACAACACCTGGTCACCCGAGGCATAAACTTCACGGACTTTGCCGCGACGGAGCAGTTCCCAACCCGGAATTTGGAGCGACGACATCAGAAAGTTTTAATATCGGGACACTGCAGTCCGGCAAAGCCCAAAGACAGTCGCCGCAAATTCCTTGGAACAAGGCAGCGGCTCGCCTACTTTGTGCGGCTCTATGCAAACCTTGATTTTACTGGCCCAAGCCGCACCGGGTGCGCCCGAGCAACCACCCGTTTTGTTCCAATTCCTGCCGCTCATCATCATTGCGGTGCTGTTCTACTTCCTGCTCATCCGCCCCCAGCAGAAAAAGCAAAAGGAGCACCAAAAACTCGTCACCGGCATCAAAACCGGGGACAAAATCGTCACCAGCGCCGGCATCCACGGTATCGTGTCCAACGTCAAAGAAACCACCCTGCTCCTCAAGGTGGCGGACAACGTGAAGATCGAAATGGATAAAGCGGCCGTCGTGTCGGTGGTGAAGTCCGCAGAAAACGCCTGATCCGATTCCCGGTGGCGCGCGCCACCGGCATCTCCACCCGCCCATGAGCCCGACCCTGACCTTCTTCGCCGGACTGCTGCTCCTCGCGCTGTTTATCTGGTATTTCTTCAGCGACGACTCGCTGCGCAAGCGCACCATCGGCTTGGTTCTCACGGTGCTGCTTCTTGCCATGTGCATCGAAGCCGTCATCCCGCCCGCACAGAAAATCCGCCTTGGTCTCGATTTGCAGGGCGGCACTTCCTTCCTGCTGCGCTTGGTCGGGGAGGATGGCGAGGAAATTACCCCGACGACTTTGGATCAGGCGATCGAGGTCATCCGCAAACGCGTGGATCAATTCGGCGTGAGCGAGCCGATCATTGCCTCCCAGGGCCGCGACCGCATTCTTGTGCAGATCCCCGGTCTCGACACCAAGCAGCTGGCGCAAACGAAGGAGCAACTGCAACGCGTCGCCAAACTTGAGTTCGCTCTCGTGCACCCTCAAAGCGATGCGATCCTCGCCCAAGTGGACGCCGGCCAAGGCGTGCTGCCGCCAGGTTACCTGGTCAAGGAATACATGGACACTGTCGAGGGCAAGGAACAGACATTCCGCCTGCTCGTCAAACAACGGCCCGACCTCACGGGGGAGAATGTCACGTCGGCCAATGCATTCTATGATGTGCAAGGCTACGGGGTGACCATGAACCTCGACAGCGAGGGAGCCAAAATGTTCGGTGATATCACCGCCGCCCATGTCGGCCAGCGCTTGGCCATTATGCTCGATGGCGACGTGCAAAGCGCGCCGAGCATCCGTCAGCCAATCTACGGCGGCCAAGCCGTCATCACCGGACGGTTCACCGACCAGGAGGCGCGCAATCTCGCCAGCGTGCTGGAAAACCCGCTGCGCACACCGGTCGAGATCGAGGAAACCCGCAGCGTTTCGTCATCGCTCGGCGCGGACTCGATCAAGAGCGGCATCGGCGCCGGCCTGCTCGGTCTGGTTCTGACGCTGATTTTTGTCATGCTTTATTACCGTCTGGCCGGCCTCATCGCCTGCTTGGCCTTGGGCGTGAACCTCATCCTGCTTTTCGGGGCGATGTGCATGTTCGGCTTCGTGCTGACGTTGCCGGGTATTGCCGGCATCATCCTCACGATCGGCATGGCCATCGATGCCAACGTGCTGATTTTCGAACGCTTGCGCGAAGAAATGGCGGCCGGCAAGTCGCTTGCCGCCGCGGTCGGCT
>JBILDG010000003.1:0-23889 GCA_044352715.1 Chthoniobacterales bacterium
ACTCCCGAACATCGCCGCGAACTTTACGGGCCTTTTTACCCTTACAAACCGATACCCTACAAAGCACCTCTGCCGGGCGAGGCCACCTACACGTCGCCCAGCGAGACCACGGTGTGGTATGGCCCGGACCAGAGGGAACTCATCGTGGGCACTTGGGGACAGGGCGGCCATCGTCCAAGCATGGATTACCCGAGCACGCCATGGAGCGTGGAGGAGCGCATCATCAGTCGTTACAACACCAAGGGTCTGCGGGCGCAGCAAATCGCCGATCGAGAGCTGCAACGGCAAGCTAAAGCGCGCGGAGAAACGCCACCAACTGCACCAACGCGCGCCCGCGGTGACTCAAAGCGTGTTTATCCGTCGGCGTAATCTCGGCAAACGTCCGGCATCTTCCCTCGGGTAAAAACACCGAATCGTAGCCGAAACCTCCGGCGCCTCGTTCGGCCGGCGTGATCAGCCCCTCGACGGAACCGGAAAAAGTGCGGACGAGATCGCCCGACTTGGCCAAAGCAAGCACGCAACGGAAACGTCCGCTCCGACCCCGGCCGTGCACGCCCTGCAATTTCTCCAAAAGCAACGCACGATTCTGCGCCATATCGGCATTTTCCCCTGCAAAACGGGCCGAGCGCACTCCCGGCGCGCCATCGAGCGCGTCAACTTCCAGTCCCGAGTCATCGGCGACAACCCATCCGTTGTAACACTCTGCGGCCGCCAGCGCTTTGAGTGTGGCGTTCTCTGCAAAAGTTGCGCCTGTTTCCTCGACCTCGGGCAAATCGGGACGAGCGGTCAGGTCCTCCACCAAAAAACCGTCCCCGAGAATCTCCCGCACCTCGCGAGTTTTGTTCGCATTGCGCGTGGCCAGCAGCAGGCGTTGCTTTGACACATCCGTCATTCCCGGCAAAATGCGCGCTCTTACGCCCGAAGGGCAAGCATCATGTCCAGCCAACGCAAACAATATCCTTTCCCGCAATTCGAGTCCAAGTGGCAGCAAAATTGGGCGGCCGCCAACGCCTACCGCACCCCCAACCCCGGCCAACCCGGCTTCGACCCCGCCAAACCGAAATACTACGTGCTCGATATGTTTCCCTACCCGAGCGGCGAGGGACTGCACGTCGGTCACCCCGAGGGCTACACCGCGACAGACATCCTCGCCCGCTGGCACCGCATGCGTGGATTCAACGTGCTGCACCCGATGGGCTGGGACGCCTTCGGTCTGCCCGCTGAACAATACGCCGTCAAAACCGGACAACATCCCGCCGTCACTACCGCGCGCAATGTCGAGCGCTTCAAAAAACAACTCGACCGCATCGGCTTCAGCTACGATTGGTCGCGCGAGGTCAACACCACCGCACCCGATTACGTCCGCTGGACCCAGTGGATTTTCCTCCAGATCTACAATTCTTGGTTCAACCCCGCCACCAACCGCGCCGAACCGATTTCCACATACACCGGCACCGACCCCGATAGCGTCCGCCTTGCCTACGTCGCCGAGATGCCCGTCAACTGGTGCCCCGAACTCGGCACCGTCCTCGCCAACGAGGAAGTCGTCGATGGCAAAAGCGAAGTCGGCGGTTTCCCCGTCGAGCGCCGCCCCATGCGGCAATGGATGCTGCGAATCACCGCCTTTGCCGAACGCCTGCTCGACGGACTCGACACGCTCGATTGGCCCGAGTCCATCAAGCTGCTGCAAAAAAATTGGATCGGCCGCTCCGAAGGCGCCTTCGTCGATTTCGCACTCGAACGACGCGCTGACAAAGTCACCGTTTACACCACGCGCCCCGACACCCTCTTCGGCGCGACCTACATGGTCCTCGCCCCCGAGCATCCACGCGTCGCGCAAATCACGACATCCACACATTCGCAGGCCGTTGAAAATTACGTCAAATCCGTCGCCTCGAAATCCGAACGCGATCGCCAAGACGCCTCCAAAGAAAAAACGGGCGTCTTCACCGGTGCTTATGCGGTCAATCCCGTCAACGACGCGCGCATCCCCGTCTGGATCGCCGACTACGTCCTCACCGGCTACGGCACCGGCGCCATCATGGCCGTCCCCGCCCACGACGACCGCGACCACGAGTTTGCCCGCAAGTTCGACCTGCCGATCATCGAGGTGGTGAAGCCGACACAGCCTGTCGATGGCTGCTTCTCCGGTGATGGCATCGCGATCAACTCCGGCATTCTCGACGGACTCGCAACCGCCGAAGCCAAGCGCAAGATTACTTCGTGGCTCGAAGAACGCGGACTCGGCCGCTCAACCGTGCAATACAAACTGCGCGACTGGCTGTTCTCGCGCCAGCGCTACTGGGGCGAGCCCTTCCCGGTCATTTGGGAAAACGGTAAACACCGCGCCCTCGACGAATCCGACCTCCCCGTGCGCCTTCCGGAGTTGGAAGACTTCAAACCCACCGGCACCTCCGAGCCTCCGCTCTCCAAAGCCAAAGATTGGGTCTGCTACTCGGACACCGCCACCCGCGAACTGAACACCATGCCGCAATGGGCCGGCTCATGCTGGTATTACCTGCGCTACTGCGACCCGCGCAACGAACAGCGCTTCATCGGCGCAGAAGCCGCAAGTTATTGGCTCGGCGACGGAAAACAAAAACCCGGCGGCACGGATCTCTATGTCGGCGGCACGGAACACGCCGTGCTCCACCTGCTTTACTCCCGCTTCTGGCACATGGTCCTGCACGATCTCGGCCACCTCCCGACGCCCGAACCATTCCAGCGCCTCGTCAACCAAGGCATCATCCTCGGAACAGACGGACAAAAAATGTCCAAGAGCCGGGGTAACGTGGTGAATCCCGACGAAGTCATCAACGACTACGGCGCCGACGCCTTCCGCCTCTACGAGATGTTCATGGGACCGCTCGAGCAGATGAAGCCATGGAGCATGAAAGGCGTCGAGGGCGTGTATCGCTTCCTCGCCCGCGTTTGGCGCCTCGCGATGATCGAAGACCAGGAAGGGAATTGGCGCTTGTCGGAGGCCGTAGCCGACATCGAACCGACCCCGGCACAACTCCGCGTCCTGCACGCCACGATCAAAAAGGTCACCGGCGACCTCGCCACGCTTTCGTTCAATACTGCCATCTCGCAAATGATGGTGTGCGTCAACGAACTGACCTCAGCCGAAAAACGCCCCGTCTCTGCCCTCCGCACCTTGCTCATCCTCCTCAGCCCCTTCGCCCCGCACATGGCCGAGGAACTTTGGGAGCAACTCGGCAAAAAATTCCCCGGCTTCGACAGTGACGCGCACGCGCAAGCATGGCCGAACCACGACGAATCGCTCCTCGTCGAAAACGACGTGGAGATCGTGCTCCAGATCAACGGCAAGGTCCGCGAGAAAATGGTCGTGCCCAAAGACGCCAACCGTGAGCAACTTGAAGTAGCAGCTAAGGCACACGAAAAATTCGCCACCCAACTTTCGGGCAAAGACATCGTCAAAGTCATCGCCGTTCCCGGCAAGCTCGTGAACTTTGTGGTGAAGGGCTAACAACTTACAAACTGGCGTCTATTACACGTTAGGCGAAGAATGAACCTGCCAGCAGATCCGCGAAGCAAACTCCCGATATTTGGAGGAATTTGGATAGCACTGGCACCATTGCTTTTTCTGATGGCGGCCATATCTACGGTTGAGTCGATGACGACTTACTATGTGCAGCTTGCTGCGTTCTCCACAGTGGCCTTGGTCGGTTTTGTCGCTGGTATAGGAGCAATGTTTCGCCGCGTATGGGCGGGTCGTTCTATGCTGGTATTGTCGTTGGTTGTTGGCGCCTACTTCTGCGGGTCGGCTCTGATACTTTTACTCTTGCCATTCCTCCCGTGGACCGCGGCAAAGTTTGATTGGCTGATATTTTTGCTTTGTCCGGCGGTCGCAGCTACCGGTGCGCCATTTCTGCTAATGGCGTGGTTTCTAAGCCGTGTTTTAAGGGCCATCCCTCGGTTTAGTGAATTGGCCTGACCATGCGCTACAGTCGCCACGTGATCATTACACTCTTGCGCTCGTGCTATCATAAGAGCGCATGATGTGAACAGTCCGCCCCCGATAGCGTCGCGAAAATCTCCCCATGAAATCTGCCAAACGCTTACTGCCCGCCGTCCTTGTCCTCGCAGCTTCTGCCGCGCAAGCGATGGAGGATCGATTCTGGGATTACTACACGCCTTATCCGAGCAATTTCATCGGGTCCGACGAATGGTGGCACGGCGATGCGGCCACCGGCGACTGGTGGGGCACGCGTAACTGGCTCGACGAGCAAAAGGGCGTCGAATTTTCCGGAACTTACACGACAGACCTTACAGGCAATCCCGTGGGCGGCATGCAGCAGGGGTTCACTTATACGGACAACATCGCGTTCGGCGTGAAGCTCGACTTGGAAAAAATCATCGGATGGCGCGGCGCGACACTCACCATCGCCGCGACCGACCGTAACGGCGACAGCCTCTCACAGGATTTCATCGGCAACCAGTTCACCGTGCAGCAGATCTACGGAGGACAAACCATCATCCTCACCGATCTGCACCTCGTGCAGAAATTCTGGGACGACAAGGCGGACATCAAGGTTGGCCGGTTTTCTGCGGGCGATGATTTCGCCAGCTCACCACTTTACTGGCTCTACATGAACAACGGCATCGACGGGAACCCGCAGGCGTTGCCGGTGAACGCCTCCTTCTCCGCTTACCCGTGGGCGAGCTGGGCCTCGCGCCTGCGCGTGGATCCTTCACCCGAGTGGAATGCACAGCTCGGTATCTACCAAGTATCGAACCGCACTTTCTCGCGTAGCCTCAACGGACTAAACATGGGCTTCGAGCCAACCGACGGGGTGATGTTTGTCGGACAACTCGGGTGGACACCGGAATTTTTCCGACGTCCGGTGAAAAAAGGTATGGCACAACCCGAAGAGGTCGGGCAGCAACCCAGCGATGAAACAGATGGCAACATGCGCGGTCTGCCAGGGCATTACTGGTTCGGCAGCTATTACTCGACTTGGTCGTCGTATCCGCAGTTCGGGTCGGCGCAGACAGCGGGCGGGGCTTACGGATTTTACTGGCACGCCGACCAGATGGTCTGGCAAGAGGCGCCAGGCAGCGACCAGGGAATGACCCTGTGGACGGCGTTCGTCCTTTCTCCTCAGGAAAACATTTCCAAACTTCCATTCCAATGGAACGCCGGCGCAGTGTATTGCGGGCTGTTTCCCTCGCGCGATCAGGATGCAGCGGTCTTCGGGCTGGCTTACGGCCAGTTTAGCAACGACTACAGCAACGCGGGCGCAGCTTATCGTGGAAACCCTGCGAGCTACGAGATGGCCTTGGAATGGGGCTACCGCGTGCAACTTAACCGCTTCTTCTACGTGCAACCTGATCTGCAATACATCATCCGCCCCGGCGGCACGGGCAATATTCCTGACGCCTTTGTGCTCGGGGCGCAGATCGGCGTCAGTTTTTAGAAATCATCCGCCCCGACTCTCGCAGCATCGCCCCGAAGCGGGCGAGCTTCTCCGGCCAGCGGGCATCCCATTGATCGATCGGAACCGGAAAGCGCTCGGTCCAATTCTGATCCCCTGCCGCACCGGGGACATTGAATCTTTCGGAAGTTCCGAAGAGATCGGTGACCATATTGACGGCCAACCAGGAATTGCTCAGGAAGAGAGCGCGCAAGAGCGCCTCGTGGATTTCGTCACTCCATGGTGCCGGCAGAGGCACGTGCAGACGTGCGAAGTGCGCCAGTTCTTCCATTTGCCGTAAGGCATGGCCGGCCCGATGGGGATCACCCGATTGCGTGTCAGCCCACCAACCATCCCAATAGCCGCGGAGCGACGGATGATCATGCGTCGCGTAGGTGGCCAAAGACAAACGCTCATAGTCGGTGCCGTCAACCGGCCAACCGTCATGCGTTCGCTCCCATTGCGGGATTTTGAACCCGGGAATATGCAGCGCCTGCAACGTCGGCCGCACATACGGTGACAATTCGCCCAAATCTTCCGCAATGATCCGATACGGTCCCGTTTCCTCGAGGATCATGCGGAACAAGCGCTCGCCCTGCTCGCGGTTGGTTTCCATGTTGTGCACGCTGGAATCGTCGCACGGCACGAAATGAGGCAACTCGCCACCTGTCCGCTCCTTGGCTTCCTCCTCGCTCAGCGGCAAAAACTCGGCATTGCGCTCGGGACGCCAGGGGAAACTATAGATGCGGAAGAAACCGAGCGCGTGGTCCACGCGCAGGGCATGGAAAATCTCCATCGACTTGCGCAGTCGGCGACGCCACCAAGCATAGTCGTCATCGGCCATCGCATCCCATGCGTAAAGCGGGAACCCCCAATTCTGCCCCCATTTTGCCGTGAAAGGGTCAGCGGCAAAAAATCTCTCCGGCGGCGCACCGGCGCAACGGGTGACATCGAAAATATCCGGGTGGGCAAACACATCTGCACTGTAAAGACTCACCCCGACGGGAACATCCCCCACCAAAGCCACCCCGCAACTCCCGGCATGGTCTCTCAAAGCCGACCATTGGCCGTAAGCTATCCACTGGACGTATGCGAAAAAGTCACGCAACGCGCGGACCCTCCTTTTCTGCGCAGGCGTTGCCGCCGCCAGCCATTTTTGGGCGGAGGCATAGGTGCGCTGTCGCCGGGGCCAGTGATCGGTCACCTCATTTTCTCCATGCAACCGCACTAAGGCCCGGAAAAGAGTGTAGGGCTGGAGCCAATCAGCGTTCTTCAGCGTCCAAGCTTGGAATTCTTTCGCCCGCCGGGTCTTCTCTTTGAGCTGGCTTGATCTGAATTTTTTCCATCCAGCTTCGAGCAGGTCTCTTTTCAGAGCACGCACGGCACGAAAGTTGACTTTGCCCTCACGCAACGATTCAGCTCCGTGCCGGGCGCACACGGTATGGAAATCCGCTGCACTCAAATCCCGCATCGAAGCAGGGTGGGCGGCTATCGTCATCGGATCAAGGGCCACCGAACTAATGCTGTTGTAGGGACTACTGTCTCCCCCGGGCTCGTTCACAGGAAGGATCTGCACCATGCCGATACCATGACGCGCCGACCAATCCACCAACTCCTTGAGGGCTTCGGTATCGCCCGCTCCTAAATCATTCGAACCTCGCAGGGCGGTGACAGGTGCCAGCAAGCCGGCAATTTTGTGATTTGGGGCCAAATTCATGCGAAAACTCGCATTTTTGCACCAATCACAGCCCTCTGCCGAAACTTAAAATTGAAACTTTGCAATTCGGTGTTCGCCTATTCTTTCCTACTTGCGTTAATAGAAGGACAAAGATAAAGGTGCAATTTTAAGAATCCCACTATTCATTTTTTTATACTTATGCCCAATCTGACCAAACGCGACATGGTGGTAAACATCAGCGAGACTGTGGGTATAACCCAGCAGCAAACTTTCGCTGTCATCCAAAAAACTCTCGAACATATCACCGAGAGCCTTGCCATGGGGGACAGTGTTGAACTGCGTAATTTCGGAGTGTTTGAAGTGCGGCTGACCAAATCTCGCATTGGCCGCAATCCAAACAAGCCGGACAAAGACGTCGTCATCCCCGCCCGCGCCACCGTGAAATTCAAACCGGGCAAGATCATGCGCCAGCGCGTGCTCCTGCGGACGGAGGAATTGGTGAAAAACAACGGTGCCAGCGACCACAACGGCGGATAGCCGCCAAACTGAAAATTGGTGCGTTGCCTAATGCGCATCATGATCTATCCTGACGGGTCGCCGCCCACCGCCCAGAGAATACTGGCGGCCACGACAGTTCCCATGTCCGCCCCAGTCCGACCAGTAAACCAGCGCGACGCTTTTCTCCGTATTCGCGGAGCCAGGCAAAACAATCTCCAAGGCATCGACTTGGACCTGCCGCGCGGCCTGCTGCACGTCATCACCGGACCAAGCGGTTCGGGCAAATCATCGCTCGCCTTCGACACCATCTATGCCGAGGGGCAACGCCGCTACATCGAAACCTTCTCGCCTTACACGCGGCAATTTTTCGACCGCATGGACAAGCCGCGCGTCGACGCCATCGAAGGCATTCCGCCGGCCATCGCCATCGAGCAGTCGAACAACGTCAAAACCACCCGCTCCACCGTTGGCACGATCACGGAAATCAACGACTACCTCAAGCTCCTCTTCCCCCGCGTTGCCGCCGCTTCATGCCCTCAATGCCACAAAGCGATCCGACCCGAAACCGCTCGCAGTATCGTGCAGGCTGCCGCCGACCGCTTTGCCGGACGCACGCTTCTTGTCGCCTTCCCCGTCGGCACAGGTGACGTCGAAAAGCGCGCTCCGGCGCAATTTTTCGAGTTCCTTCAGCAACAAGGCTACCTGCGTGTTTGGATCGACAAAAAAATCCTCCGGGCCGACGAAGCTTCTCCGAAAAAACTACCCCCCGTTGTCCACGTCATTCAAGACCGTGTCGCCGCCTCAGACGAGACACGTCTGACCGAAGCCGTCGAAACCGCCCTGCGCCTCGGCAAAGGACGCATCATGATTATCGACGAGGAATCAAACGAAACACATCCCTTCTCATCCGGTTGGCATTGCGCATGGTGTGACATTGATATTCGACCGCCGACGCCCGGTCTTTTCAGTTTCAATCACCCGCTCGGCGCCTGTCCCGAGTGCCGTGGCTTCGGCCGTGTTATCGGTCTCGATTGGCAGCGCATCATCCCCGACCGTTCGCGCACCCTCGCCGAGGGCGTCGTTCGCCCTTTCCAGAGCGGCATGTCGCAGGAATGTCAGGCCGACCTGATGCGTCATGCGCGCCGCAAAGAACTCGATCTCCACTGCCCCTACGACCAACTGCCCGAGAGCGATCAGCAATGGGTCATCCAAGGCGATCGCCGGCCCGGGGAAGCCTTGCAGGATACCTGGGACAACGACCGCTGGTATGGCGTGCAGGGCTATTTCGACTGGCTCGAAACCAAGACCTACAAAATGCACGTCCGCGTGCTGTTGAGCCGTTACCGCAGCTACAACGAGTGCCCCCTTTGCCATGGCGGGCGATTCCAGGCGGAGACCCTCAACTTTCGCCTGTCCGGCCCCAACGGCGAATCCCTCACCCTTCCGCAAATGGCTGCACGCCCGGTGAGTCACCTGCGCAACTTTTTGGACGGCGTGCCAATCCGTGATGGCGACCACACGACGCAACTGCTTATCGACCAAATTACTTCCCGCCTCTCTTACCTCGAGGAGGTGGGTCTCGGTTACCTCACCATCGACCGCCCGACCCGCACGCTCTCCGGCGGCGAAGTCCAGCGCGTCAACCTCACCACCTGCCTCGGCGCCTCGCTGGTCAATACCCTCTTTGTGATGGACGAACCGAGCGTCGGACTCCACCCGCGCGACCTCGGACAACTCCTCGGTATCATGCGTCGCCTGCGCGACAATGGAAACACCCTCATCGTTGTCGAGCACGAGGAAGCCGTCATTCGCGCCGCCGACTGGCTGACCGATATCGGACCGGGACGCGGCGAGACCGGCGGACAACTCATGTTCAGCGGGCCACCGGCGCAGATTGAGGCCAAGCAAGACTCCCTCACGGCCGATTTCCTGCTCGGTCGCCGCACCATCTCCGTCCCGTCAAAACGACGCAAATCGAAAAAGTCCCTCAAACTGCGGGGCGCCTCGCTTCACAACATCAAAAAAATCGATGCAGACTTTCCGCTCGGCGTCTTCACCTGCGTGACCGGCGTCTCCGGGTCCGGCAAATCGACGCTGGTTCACGGGCTTCTCCACCGCAACCTCCTGCGCGAACGCGGTGAACCGGTGGAGGAGGAAGCCGGCACCATCAAAAAACTCTCGGGCATCGAGCACCTCGGCGAGATCGTCATGGTGGACCAATCGCCGCCCGGCAAATCTTCGCGGTCAACCCCTGTCGTCTACCTCGGCGCGTGGGACCATATTCGCGAACTCTTCGGTCAATTACCCGCCGCCAAAGCCGCCGGTTTGAACCCCTCGTCATTCAGCTTCAATTCCAACAACGGACGCTGTGAACGCTGCGCAGGACTCGGCTATGAGCGCATCGAAATGCAGTTCCTGAGCGACGTGTCCCTCGTCTGCACCTCCTGCGGGGGCAAACGCTTCCAGCCTCACGTCCTCCGCGTGCTTCTTCAAGGAAAGTCGGTCCATGACGTGCTCGAAATGACCGTCACGCAAGCCATTGCGTTCTTTCAAAAATTTCCCAAACACCAGAAAATTACCACGCCGCTGCAAACACTCGAAGATGTCGGGCTCGGCTACCTGCGTCTCGGACAGCCCACCAGCTTCCTCTCCGGCGGCGAATCGCAACGCCTCAAACTCGCCTCCCATCTGGCCGACACCGAGGCCGAAAGTTCTCTCCTCCTTTTCGACGAGCCGACGACCGGACTCCACTTCGATGACATCGCGCGGCTGCTCCGCGTGTTCCAGCGACTTGTCGAGGCGGGCCACACCCTCGTTGTCATTGAACACAACGTCGAGGTCATCAAATGCGCCGACCATGTCATCGACATCGGACCCGAAGCCGGTGAGGACGGCGGAAAAATCATCGCCGCCGGCACTCCCGAGGAAGTCGCGCAAAACAAGGAATCCCGCACCGCCCCGTTCCTCCGCGCTGCCCTCGAGGAGAAAAAGCACGAGGCCACCCTCCGCGCCGCCGAGCCCGTCGCCCCGCTTGTCGTCGCCGACAACCACCGCATCCGTGTCACCGGCGCCCGTGAGCACAACCTCAAAAACATTTCCCTCGAAATCCCCCGTGATGAATTCGTTGTCGTCACCGGCCTAAGCGGATCAGGCAAATCATCGCTCGCTTTCGATATCCTCTTTGCCGAAGGCCAACGTCGCTTCCTCGATTGCATGTCCACTTACGCGCGGCAGTTTGTCGAGCAGATGGAAAAACCGGACGTCGATCACATCGACGGACTTCCCCCCGCCGTGGCTATCGAACAGCGCATCTCGCGCGGCGGCGGCAAATCCACCGTCGCCACCATCACCGAAATCTACCACTTCCTCCGTCTTCTCTACTCGAAACTCGGCACACAATACTGTCCCTCCTGCAACGTTCCCGTTGCCACCACCACACTGGCTGAAGTGGCGGACAAAGTTCGCAACGCTTCCCAAGCCGGACCCGTCCAAGTTTTTGCTCCGCTCGTCAAATCCCGTAAAGGCTACCACAAGGAAATCGCCGCTTGGGCCGTGCGACACGACTTCGACACTCTCCTTGTCGACGGCAAGCTCATCAAAGCCGACCAATTTCCCGAACTGTCCCGTTACCGCGAACACTCGATCGACGTTCTCGTCGGACAAGTCACCAACGCTTCCGAGGACGAAGCCCTCGAACTCGCCCGCCGCGCTCTCGAAATCGGCAAAAACACCGCGCGTCTTGTCCGCGGCAAGGACAGCGAACTGCTCAGCACCGAAATGGCGTGTCCATCCTGCGCCCGCGCCTTCGAACCGCTCGACCCGCGCATGTTTTCGTTCAATTCACCGCACGGATGGTGCGAGACCTGCCGGGGATTCGGACTCATCTATGATAGCGCGGTCAAAACCGACCAAGCCCGCACCCAACTTGAGGCCGACTTGCAGGAGGAGCAGGCCCGCGAGGAAACCGACGAGGACATCGCCCGTCCGTGCCCCGAATGCGCAGGCGTGCGCCTAAACACCGAGGCCCGCCATGTCCGCGTGCAAAACCATCCGATTGCCGATTTCACCCGTGCCAGCGCCCGCGAAGCCGCACGCCTCCTCGACACGCTCGCTTTCAACAACCACGACGCCGCCCTCGCCGAGGACATCCTGCCGGAAATCCGCCAGCGCCTCGGCTTCATGCAGCGCGTCGGACTCGATTACCTCACCCTTGAGCGCCCCGCCACCACACTCTCCGGCGGCGAAGCTCAGCGCATCCGCCTCGCCGCACAACTCGGATCGAATCTGCGCGGCGTCCTCTACGTCCTCGACGAACCGACGATCGGACTCCACGAACGCGACAATCGCAGCCTCCTCGACGCGCTCGACGAACTCGTCAAACAAGGCAACTCTCTCCTCGTCGTCGAACACGACGAGGAAACCATGCGCCGCGCCTCGCGCATCATCGACCTCGGACCCGGCGCCGGCTCTCGCGGCGGCGAAGTCATGGCCACGGGAACGCTCGACGAAATCCGCCGCTCCGAAAAATCCGTCACCGGTCGCTACCTGGCGAATCCGCCGCCACGCCCGTCCCGCGGCACGCGGCGTTCACTCAAAGACAAAGACCTCCAGTGGCTCGAACTCAAAGGCGCCTCCATCCACAACTTGCAAAACATCGATGTCCGCGTCCCGCTCGGACGTCTCACCGTCGCCTGCGGCATCTCCGGTTCGGGAAAATCCTCCCTCTTGCGCGGCACACTCGTGCCCGCGCTCAAAGACTCGATGACGCGTCGCGGACGCAAACCTTCCCGCAAAACCGCCCCGCCGCCCTACGACAAACTCCTCGGCGCCGAACACATCTCAGCCGTTCACATGGTCGACCAGTCACCCATCGGGAAAACCTCCCGCTCGACCCCGGCCACTTACATCAAAGTCTTCGATGAGATCCGCCAACTTTTCGCCGGTCTCCCCGCCTCGCGCATGCGCGGCTACACCGCCAGCCGGTTTTCATTCAATACGGACGGCGGACGCTGCGAAACCTGCCTTGGCCAAGGCGCGATCAAACTCGAAATGAGTTTCCTTCCCTCCAGCTGGCTTCCTTGCAGCGAGTGCAACGGCAACCGCTACAACCGCCAGACCCTCGACATCACCTACAACGGCAAAACCATCGCCGATGTCATGAAGATGACCGCCGCCGAAGCCTCCGAGTTTTTCGACGCCCACCCGAAGATCCGCCACGCCCTCCGCCTCCTCGTCGAAACCGGCCTCGGCTACCTGCAGCTCGGTCAACCCAGCCCCACGCTTTCCGGCGGAGAAGCCCAGCGCATCAAACTCGTCACAGAACTCTCCCGCACCGGTGCCACCAAAGGCCGCCGCCTCCGCGAAGACCAGCGCGGCAACTTTTACCTTCTCGAAGAGCCCACCATCGGACTCCACATGGCCGACGTCGAACAACTCATCGGCATCCTTCAGCGCCTGACTGACGAAGGCCACACAGTTGTAGTCATCGAGCACAACTTGAGCGTCATCGCCGAAGCCGACTACGTCATCGAAATCGGCCCCGAAGCAGGGGCCGACGGCGGAAAACTCGTCGCTGCCGGCACACCCGAGGAAGTTGCCAAGGTAAACGACAGCCCCACCGCGCCATTCCTCAAACCCTTGCTCAGCTGACCTTCCTTGCCTCCGATCAAGCGTCTGCCCGCTCGATTCGCAGCGAGGTGGCTAATCGACCGGGCACAGGTTGATCGCCAAAATAAAGTCCCGACACCGGCGCGATATCCTCGGGCAAAGTCCCGACGGCAGTCGCGATATAATGATGATCGGCGAAAACACCGTTCGATGGATCCATGGCGACCCATCCGGCGCCGGGCAAGTAAACCTCGGTCCAGGCATGCAAGGCACTGTCCGCCTTGCGTTCAGCCGGATCGCTTGCGCTTTCCCAGAGGTAACCGCTGGCCAACCGCGCAGCCAAACCCCGCGCGCGCAGCGCGGCAGCGAGCAGCACCGCGGTATCACGACAGGCCCCACGACCGCGGTTCAGCGTTTCCTCCGGGGCAAACGCCTCACCCTCTTCGCGTCGCTCGTAAGCGATGTTCCGATAAATCCATTCATTCATCCCAACCAAAGCCTCGACTGTGTCGACATCACCGGCCGGCCGCAGACCCTCAGGCAGCGCCAAATCATCGGGACCGAGGCAAACGTCCAGCAACGCACACTCCCGACCGTCGTATGCGACCGGCAGCTTGAGCGCGCGCGTTTCCAAAAGGAATCCGAACGGATTGCGCGCGACTGTTTCGACGGAAGCATCGAAGGAAAAAATCAGCCGGGGTTCGTGATCAGGGTAGAAACACCGGGCCACAAGATTGTCGAAAATATCACGCCTCCAATGAACGTCGGCCGAGACATTGGTGGAAAAGTCTAAGGCCGTCACACGGACGGGCCATGCGTCGCGCGGGAAAAGCCGCACCACGTGAGGCGAAAGGCTCACCGGTTTGTCGTAAGCGTATTCCGCCCGGTAGGAAATGGTCAGTTTCATGGCGTGTTGCCTTTGCGCCTCATCCGCACTTTGACGGACATCTTTTGACCTCCGCTGCCTTTGAAGGTTCCACGCAGCGGGGTCGCATCGGCAAAATCACGACCGAACGATACCGCAACATGGCGCTCGCCGCACCACTGGTTGTTCGTGGGGTCCAATGCCACCCACTCCATGCCGGGCACAAGCGCTTCGACCCACGCGTGCGTCGCCACGGCACCGACCAAGCGCCCGTCTTTCTCACCATCGGTCTCGATGTATCCGCACACGTAACGCGCCGGCAGTCCCGACGTCCGCAGCACGCTGATCATGATGTGAGCAAAGTCCTGACACACGCCGGCTCGCTCTTTCCAGATTTCAAACAGCGGCGTCCAGTTGTCCGTCGCCCCCGAGGTATAGCGAAACTCGCGGTGGATTGCGCCATTCAGCGCATGCAACGCTTCTCCCAGCGTGGCGTCGGGCGGCAAAAAACGTCGCCCCCATTTCGTTGCTTCACCGCCGGTCGCGATGGCGGGAGAAGCCCGCAAATAGTCGAACACATCGGTGCTGACCGATGAGAAAATCTGGCGCGCTTCGCCCACGGACAGTTCCAAGGCGCTGGAGGGAAGCGACGGAGCCGCGGTTTCGACCCGGAGGCGGTTTGTCACCGTGAGCCGTTCATGACGCTTGACCATCGAGTAAAAAGACGTCGGGTTGCCGAAGTAATCAGAGTAAGTCGATGCAGCAGCTACCGGATCAAAAGCTATCTCATGCGAAAGAATCCGCTGCGAGGGACGGTCAGGCGGCGTAAGCCGGGCCTCGATGTATGCTTCGCTGGCCGGTTGCTCAAAGCGGTAGTCGGTCGTGTGTGTGATCTCGAATCGCATGGCTAATCAAGCAGGATTTGATGGTTGATAAAACCGTCGGCAATCACGTTGTGGATGCCGTGCGTACGCTCCATGATCTTCTCCAACAGATCGACAAGCGATTGGATGCGCGAAGAATCGATTGGCGCACTGCCGCCCTCACTCGGCGCTTCGGGTCCGCGTGGTTGCTGTGCATACATGACCCAATCCGTGGCCCCGACTATATGCAGAACATCGGCCAACGCAGCACGGGTCCGCGAGAGACCCGGAGAGTTTTCCCCTTTTTCTCCGAGGAGGCGCACGCATTCGCCGAGGCAACGACGGACCGATCGGGGCATTTCCTCGTTGGCATAAAGAAGTTGCAGCACGGGCACCGGCTCGGCCCGCATTTGGTAAACGCGGCGGTAAGCATCCCGCGATCCGAGCATACGCAAAAAGGCAGAAAGCTCGATTTCCGTCTCGTGGTCGGTCACCGGATACCCTTTGCCAATCCGGCGGGAGAGAGATTTGAAAATTGCCAAGCCGGCATTGCAAGTGATGGACGCGCGCTCGAATTGCTGGCCCAGCCGGCAAAAATGCCATCCCCGGTCAGCCAGCATGGTCGCTTCGGCCATGCCGAAAAATTCCGCCACACCAGAGGTTGCCAACGCGCTGAGACGCTGAGCGGCCATACTCATCACGGCCTTGTCTTCCAGCGGACGAAACCGCGCACGCGCAAAGCGAGACTCGAGATTATTGAGTGCGGCGACAGCCTCCACGCTGAGCGATTCCTGAATTTGTCCGGCATTCCAAACCGCCCGGCGCAAAGTGCTGAGCACCGATCCCTCCTCGCGTTCATCAAGGATCAGGTGGTAGCGCTCGAGTGCTGTGGTGATGCTGCGCTTGCGACCACTTTCCACTTGCTCCAGTGGTGGTAAAATACGGTTCCATACAGGACGGTAGAGTTTCTGTTCAGCCCGGTTGAGCTCTTCGGTTTCGAGACTCTCGACCACCCCCACCATATTAGCGAGGCTCTGCGCGCGCTCGAGATAGCGACCGAGCCAATAGAACGCATCGGCCACGCGGCTGGTCACATAAGATTGAGGAGAGTGCACATCGAGCGGGCGCGAGATGGCATCGAAACGGTGAACCTGTTGCCGCTCCGCGGCCAACACCCATGTGTCCTTGCTCCCGCCCCCCAACTCGGACGCGGTGAAGCCGCTTTCCCCTGAAGACACCCGCGTCAGAGCGCCGGGGAAAACCTCGTAGTCGTTTTCGGAACTGCGCAGCAAAAACACGATATGGTCCTGCCGACGATCATCGAGTGTTCCTTTGCGGTCGAGGCACACGGTGGTGGCACCGACCGCGCGCGGCTGGGCAACGTAAAGATGCGGTTCACGCAGGAGCAATTGGCGCGCCTTTTTGATCTCATCGTCGGTGCTGGCGGCATGGTGGACCAAGCTTTCACCATAAAGCGGACGGATGTCGAACTGATCCAGACGATCAAGCACGTGATCCCTCTGGTCGAGGTCTCCCAGCCACCACGTCTGCAGCGTCGGCAACAGCGCCGGTTCGCCGAGATAAAAACGGATAATGCGCGCGCTGAAAGGCAACAACGCGCGGTCATCGGCCAATTGACTGCCGATCGCATTGACGACGGTGACGGTGCCGCTTCGTACACATTGGGCCAGTCCGGAGACCCCCAGCAGGGAGTCGCGACGGAACACCATCGAATCGATCCAGGCATCCGCCACCCGCGTATACAGCACATCAATGCGCTCAAGACCGGAAACACTTTTGAGATAAAGCCGGTCATCGAGTACCAGCAAATCACCTCCTTGCACGAGGGGAACACCCATGCGCCGGGCGAGAAAACTGTGCTCCGAGTAGGCCGGACTGCCCGTGCCCGGGGTCAGCAGCACCACCACGGGCTCCTCGACGCCACGGGGAGCAAGATTGCGAAAGGTTTCCAGAATCGACACCGGCACATCGGCAATGCTCTGCGGATTGTGGTCGTGGAACACCTCGGCAAATACCCGTGTCAGCGCGCGCCGGTTTTGCATCATGTAGGAGATGCCCGACGCATTGCTGAAGTAATGATGCGCCACCGCCATGCGCCCGTCAGGCAGTCGCGCGAGCGCTGCCCCGCTCAAATGCAGAAATGCCCCGTCCGGACGCGGCAGCCCGACCGCCGGCCTCTGGAAGTAGGGACTACCCAAGACGGGCTGGGACGGAATGACATTTTCGCGGAGGATTTCTTTTGTGCCGTATATGTCCTGGAGAAAAAGTTCGTAGGCCCGCAAACGCTGGCGCAACCCCGCCACCAACTGCGACCACTCCTCGCCGCCGAACAATTCCGGCAACACGTCGCAAAACCACGCCTGCTGACCCCACGGGCGGCTGCGCTTGACATCGAAGGTCACCCCCATCTCGCGCATCGTCGCTTCCAGTCGCTCGATGATCAGGCGAACCTCGGCCCGAGGCATGGAGAGAACGCGGTCGAGCAACGGGCGATAAATTTCCCGCGGCTCGCCGTCCGGTCCGAATACCTCGTCCCATGGGACGGGTGTTTTCCCTCGGCGATTCCCTTGCACCGGCACGACCGTCCCCGCGTCAACAGAGAGGGTCAAGAAGATATGGAAATGCTTTTGACATACACCTCAACGCCCCTTATTCTGGCCGGCCAATTTTGCCATGAAGACATTTTCCGCCAAAGCCGAGACCGTCGCACGCAACTGGTGGGTCGTGGACGCCGAAAATCAAGTGCTCGGACGCCTCGCCACCAAAATCGCCGACGTTCTGCGCGGCAAAAACAAAGCCATTTTCACTCCGCATTGCGACACGGGCGATTTTGTCGTGGTCATCAACGCATCCAAAGTCCGCGTCACCGGCAAAAAAACCACCGCTAAAGTTTACACCAGCTTCTCCGGTTACGTCGGCGGTCATAAATCTGAAACCTTCGAAAAACGGCTGGCGCGCCGTCCCGAACTCCTTGTCGAGCGTGCCGTCCGCGGCATGATCCCGCACAACCGACTCGGCCGCGCCCAATTCACCAAACTCAAAGTCTATGCCGGCGCCGAGCACCCGCACGCCGCACAGCAGCCGAAAGAACTCAAAATAGCCTGAACGCCATGTCTGAAATTCACACCGCCACCGGCCGCCGCCGCACATCTGTCGCCCGCGTCCGCCTCAAACCCGGCTCCGGAAAAATCGAAGTCAACAGCCGTGAGTTCAACGACTATTTTCCCACTCCCACCTTGCAGATGGCCGTCCTTCGCCCGCTTGAAATCAGCGGCCGTACCCAAGCGGTTGACATCTCTCTCAAGACCGAAGGTGGCGGCGTCAACGGCCAAGCCGGCGCATCCAGTCTCGCCATCGCCCGCGCACTCCTCAAACTCGACGCCAATCTGCGTCCCGAGTTGAAGAAAAATGGATTGCTCACCCGCGATCCGCGCATGAAAGAGCGCAAAAAGCCCGGTCGTCCCGGTGCCCGCAAGCGCTTCCAGTTCTCCAAACGCTAAGCCATGCGCCACGCGCGCAGAGTCGCCATCGTGGCAGCCTGTCTGGCGGCTACGTGCTTTGCCCGCGCGGATGACGCCGGTTCCTTCTCCGCTGGGGATTTCAATTTTTCCGCGCCTAAAGCATGGCGTTCTGTCACGCCAGCCTCGCCGATGCGTAAGGCCGAACTCTATGTGCAAGGTCCCGAGGGCACCGGAAAAGCCGGTGAAGCCCTGGTCACCGTCTTTCACTTTGGCCCCGGCCAAGGCGGCACCGTGCAAAGCAATGTCGATCGATGGTTCGGACAATTCGATGGTGACAACGAATCAAAAGGGGCCGCCACCGCCAAAGAGACGATCGGCACCGTGGCGGTGACATTCGTTCGTGCCCGCGGGACATTCCAAAGCGGGATGCCCGGTGCTCCGACCACTCCCGTCGAGGGACAAGCACTCCTCGGCGCGATCCTTGAGAGCCCGAATGGTGATGTTTACCTGAAAATGACCGGACCTCTGCCTACGGTGGAGAAAGCCGAACCGGCCTTTATCGAGATGATTAGAGCCGCCTGCGCCAAATAACGCAGGCCACCCCAGATCGGCCAGCAAAACCATCACCTGTGTTGGACCGATCAAAATCCATCCCGCAGGGACGCCGGGATTACTTCATCACCTTGAGCAGAGTATCAGCGATCGTGCTCGGCGTTTCAGCCACGGCGATACCGGCTTCACGCAAGGCATCTTTTTTCGCTGATGCCGTGCCTTTGCCACCGGAAATGATCGCGCCGGCATGACCCATGCGGCGGCCCGGAGGAGCGGTCGCGCCGGCGATGAACCCGGCGACGGGCTTGTCGCAATTTTCCTTGAGCCATGCAGCGGCCTCTTCCTCGGCTGAGCCCCCGATCTCGCCGATGAGGATGATACCATGCGTATCGGGATCACCGGCGAACAGCTTAACAGCGTCGAGAGTCGTGGTTCCGATGATCGGGTCGCCGCCAATGCCGATGCATGTGGATTGTCCGTGCCCGCGGCTGGTCAGCTGCCAGACCGCCTCGTAAGTAAGCGTGCCGGAGCGCGAGACCACGCCGATGTGACCCGGCTTGTGGATGTAGCCCGGCATGATGCCGATCTTGCAAGCGCCTGGGGTGATGATGCCTGGACAGTTCGGGCCGATGAGGCGGGAATTGCTTTTGGCCAGCTGCGGCTTCACGCGGGCCATGTCCATCACGGGAATGCCCTCGGTGATACAAATGATCAGCTCCACGCCGGCGTCGGCCGCTTCGAGGATCGCATCGGCGGCGAACTCGGGCGGAACGAAAATGACCGTGGCATTGCAGCCTGTTTTCTCGCGCGCCTCGTACATTGTGTCGAATACCGGAACTTTGTCGTCGAACATCTCTCCGCCCCGGGCCGGAGTGACGCCGGCCACGACGTTGGTTCCGTATTCCATGCAACCGCGGGCGTGGAATGCCCCTGTTTTGCCAGTGATGCCCTGCACGCAGAGCCGGGTATTTTTATCAACGAGAACTGCCATAGGATTAAGCTTTCGGCGCAAGCGCCACGATTTGTTTGGCCGCGTCATCGAGATCGGAGGCCGATACGATAGGCAAACCCGATTCTTGCAGGAGCTTGCGGCCCTGATCGACATTGGTGCCCTCGAGACGGACAACCAGAGGGATGTTGAGTTTCACTGTTTTCACGGCGTTGAGGACTCCTTGGGCGATTACATCGCATTTCATGATGCCGCCGAAAATATTCACCAGAATGGCTTTAACCTTGGAGTCGGAGAGAAGGATTTTGAAAGCTTCGGTGACTTGTTGCTCGCTGGCGCCGCCGCCTACATCGAGAAAGTTCGCCGGATCTCCGCCGTGGTGCTTGATAATGTCCATCGTGGCCATGGCGAGGCCCGCTCCGTTGACCATGCATCCGATGTTGCCGTCGAGTCCGATGTAGCTGAGGTGATATTTCGAAGCCTCGACTTCGCGGGGGTCTTCCTCGGCCTCATCGCGCAGGGCGACGATGTCGGGATGGCGGAAGAGCGCATTATCGTCGAAAGCGAATTTTGCATCGAGCGCGAGCACATCTCCACCCTTAGTCAGAACCAGCGGGTTGATTTCCACCATCGAGCAATCGGATTTGACGAAGCAGCGGTAGAGCGCGGCAAAGAGTTTGCAAGCCGCGCGCATTTGCGTGGGCGCAAAGCCGAGTTCCTTGGCCAGCTTGCGTGTCTGATAAGGCTGCAGCCCGCAGGCCATATCAACCGGTTCGCGGATAATCTTCTCGGGGCTTTTTGCGGCGACTTCCTCGATATCCATGCCGCCTTCGCGGCTGGCCACGATGACAGGTGCGCCGGTGGCGCGGTCCATGAGTACGGCAAAATAAAACTCTTTCTCGATCTCGACCGATTCGGCCACAAGCACTTGATTGACCACACGCCCTTCGGGTCCGGTCTGGTGGGTGACAAGCGTCTGGCCGAGCATCTTGGCCGCGAGGTCGCGGGCTTGTCCCGCGGTCTTGCAGAGATGCACGCCGCCTTGGAATCCGTTGGTGAAAGATCCTTTGCCGCGGCCACCGGCGTGGATTTGCGCTTTGACCACGAGGGAATTGGTGCCGAGCTCGCGGGCGACTTTTTCGGCCTCAGCCGGAGTGCGTGCCACGCTACCCCGGGGGTTCTCGGCTCCAAAACGCGTGAGCAGTTCTTTGGCCTGATATTCGTGAATGTTCATGAAATGAGTTTAACGGAGTTTATGTCCGCTCAGGCTTTCTCCGTCTCGTTGAGCGAAGCCAATGTGGCGGTCTCGATCTCGGCGTAGAGGTTGGCGTCGTTCTTGAGCGCCTCTTTGGCTGCATCCCGACCTTGGGCCAATTGATTGCCATTGAAGCTGAGCCAAGAACCGCGTTTCTCGAGCACACCCTTTTCCAGAGCCACATCGATGAGCGAGCCGACGTTGGAAATGCCCTCGTTATACATGATGTCGAACTCGGCTTCAGTGAACGGCGGGGCGACCTTGTTTTTGACAACTTTGACGCGGGTGCGGTTGCCGGTCACGGCGCCGTCTGCCTGCTTGATCGCACCGATGCGGCGGATATCGCAGCGGACGCTCGAGTAAAACTTGAGTGCCTTGCCACCAGGGGTGGTTTCGGGATTGCCGAACATGACACCGATTTTCTCGCGGATCTGATTGGTGAAGATGCAGCAAGTGCGGGCTTTGGAGATCAGTGCTGTCAACTTGCGGAGGGCGGCACTCATCAGGCGGGCCTGCGTGCCGACGGTCGAGTCGCCGATTTCCCCTTCAAGTTCCTGCTTCGTCACGAGGGCGGCCACGGAGTCGAGCACGATGACATCGAGAGCGTTCGAGCGAACCAAAGTCTCGCAAATACGGAGCGCTTCTTCCCCGGAACTCGGTTGCGAGACGAGCAAATCACCCAAGTTCACCCCGAGTTTCTGGGCATATTTGGGATCAAGAGCGTGCTCGACATCGATGAAAGCCGCCAATCCGCCGCGCTTCTGCGCTTGGGCAATAACCGTGAGGGTCAGCGTGGTTTTGCCCGAGGATTCGGGGCCGTAAATCTCCACGATACGTCCGCGCGGAAAGCCGCCCACGCCAAGGGCACGATCAATGAGGATATTGCCTGTGGGGATCACCTCGACATCGGGGTGCGTGTGATCACCGAGACGCATGATCGCGCCATCGCCGTAATCCTTCGCGATTTGCTGGAGGGCAAGATCCAGGTTTTTGTTGCGCTGGGAAGAGGCTTTATCTTCGGCAGGTGCGGCTTTGGCTTCGGCGGATTTGGCAGGCATGGTGGTTGGTTAGATATCGAGGTTACGGACGTTGAGGGCGTTGTCCTCGATGAAATGGCGGCGCGGCTCGACCACGTCGCCCATGAGGACAGTAAACATTTTGTCGGCTTCGACCGCGTTGGTCTCGTCGAGCTTCACGCGGAGGAGACGGCGCTTTTCCGGATCCATCGTGGTCTGGAAAAGCTCTTTGGCGTTCATTTCACCAAGACCTTTGAATCGTTTAATCTGTACACCGCGGCGGCCGATTTCTTTGACCAACTCGAGAATGCGCGGAATGGCATAAATCTCGTGCTTTGTCTCGCGGTCACCCTCACCTTCGACGAGGTGGAAGATCGGCTTGTCCGTCGCCGTGTAGTGGTCGATATCGAGACCTTTCTTGGAAAGCTCTTTGGTCAGCTTCTCGACGGATGCTGACTCGTGAACTTCCACGAGGCGGGCGCGGCGTTTGCGGGCAGCGGCGGCGGATTCTTTAGTGCCGCCCTCGCCATTGGCCCCCTCGGCCGATTCATCCTCGAAAAGGTTGAGGTCGCGGTTCTGGGTGGCAAAGTCTTTCAGCTCTTCCTCGTCGTGGAAGTATTGGACGGACTCTTCGTTGCCGTCGCGGATTTTCACGAGATAGGCAGGAAGTTTTTCCGTTTTGGGATCGCGTGACTCGAGATAGGTCTCAAAGTCTCCGCCGAGGCGTTTGATGGAATTGCTGAGCTTCGAGAGACGCTCGAGAAGTTCGAGGATTTCTTTGAGCTGCGTCTCGCTGAAAACTTTTTTGTCCTTCAGGTGCACAAGGCGAACCTCTTCCGCGCCGAGTGAAATGAGAATGCGGGTCAACTGCGCATCGTCATCGACGTATTCCTCACGTTTCCGGCGCTTGATCTGGTAGAGCGGCGGTTGCGCGATGTAGACGCACCCACGACGCACCAATTCGGGCATCTGGCGGTAGAAGAACGTGAGCAAAAGCGTGCGGATGTGTGAGCCGTCCACGTCGGCGTCCGTCATGATGATGATTCGCCCGTAACGGAGCTTTCCGAAGTTGAACGCACCTTCCTGCTCACCGTCACCGATTCCGGTGCCGACCGCGGTGATCATGGTCTGGATCTCGGTGTTCTGCAGCACTTTGTCCAAACGCGCTTTCTCGACATTGATGAGTTTGCCGCGGATCGGGAGAATCGCTTGGAATCGGCGGTCGCGGCCCTGCTTGGCCGAACCGCCGGCCGAGTCACCCTCGACAATGAAAAGTTCGGTCAAAGAAGGGTCGCGCTCGGAGCAATCGGCCAGCTTGCCGGGCAAACCACCGCCCGTGAGAGCGCTCTTGCGCACCGTCTCACGGGCTTTGCGGGCCGCCTCGCGGGCGCGGGCGGCAGTGATGGCTTTTTCGAAAACTTTCTTGGCAACGCCGGGATTCGTCTCGAAGTAGTCCATCAGCCCCTCGTAAACGACCGAGCTGACAATGCCATCCACCTCCGGGTTGACGAGTTTGACCTTTGTCTGGCTCTCGAACTTGGGATCAGGGTGTTTGAGGCTGAGCACACAAATAAGGCCTTCGCGCACATCGTCGCCGGTGATGGCGGGGTCCTTGTCCTTAGCGAGGTTGTTGGCCTTCGAGTATTGGTTGATCGCGCGGGTCAAAGCCGAGCGGAAGCCGGTCAT
>JBILDG010000080.1:0-7649 GCA_044352715.1 Chthoniobacterales bacterium
CGCGATTTCTCCTCGCCGGTGGTGCTTGATCCTTCGCCCCGCAAAGTTTGGGAGGTCAGCGTCGAGACTGCGCAGACGATCGGGGCGGATAACTCGAGCGATAATTATTTTGCCACACAGTTATTTTCGTTCGGCATCGAGCCTTTCCGCCCCCTCGTGCTCGGACCGGTGCGGGTGCGCTGGCAATTGATCAATTCCTTTGTCGCTTCCGCCATTCTCGAAGGGCCGGATCAATATTACCTGGGTTGGGCACCGCAGATCCGGGCCATTGTGCCCCTGGGTGAGTCGCGGTGGTCGATCTACGGCACTTTTGGCGCCGGCATGGGTGTGGCCAACGCCAACGAAAATGACCCCAAAGACGGAGGCTTGGGACAAGATTTCAACTTCCTGCTCATGTCCAATGCCGGAGCACGCTACGCGATCACAGAAGCTTGGTCCGTTTGGCTTGGCGGCATGTGGTTGCATTTGTCGAATGCAGAGATGTCAGAACCCAAGAAAGAAAACATCGGGGCGGACTCCTTTGGCGTGGTGCTCGGTGCCGGGTGGGCATTTTGATGAGGGTAGAGATCCGGTCATGGATTTTGCGGGCAGTCGTGCTGATGGCGCTGCTTTGGCCGGACATGGTGCTGGCGTCGGCCAACTCGTGGAAAATCAAGAGGATCGGCGGGAGGGATTATCTGCCGGTTTCACAGATTGCCTCTTTCTATCAGATGCGCGTGATGCCCCGCGCTGATCGCGGCGTCGTGCTGGACGGATACGGACGGCGGATGGAGTTTGGCAAAGGATCGCGCGAAGCACGCATCGATGGAGTGAAGCATTGGCTTTCTTTCCCGGCGCAATACTTCGCGGGGCAGTATTACGTATCGCGTATGGATCTGGCCAAGACGATCGATCCTTTGATGCGCCCGCACCGTATTCCGGGACTCAAACCTGTGCATACTGTGGTCTTGGACCCGGGACACGGTGCGCACGACCGTGGAGCGGTCAATCGATGGGGCGCCGAGAAAAATTACAACCTCGACCTCAGCCGCCGGATCCGACCGTATCTGCAAAAAGCCGGACTGCGGGTGGTCATTACGCGGAGTCGTGACGAGTTTATCGCGCTGGAGCGGCGCCCGGCGATCGCCAATAAACTGGGCGAGGGGACAATTTTTGTGAGCGTCCACTTCAATGCGGCGGCCACCCGCACCTCCATGGCGACGGGATTTGAAGTATTCACCCTGTCACCACGCGGTGCGCCCAACAGCCACGATGACTACCTCACTCGGCGCAGCTTTGCCGCGGAGAAGGGACACAAGGTCGACCATGCCAATCATGCGCTGGCCACAGCGATCCATCACGCCATGCTGGGACGGGTTCCCATGTTCGACCGCGGAGTGAAGCGCGCACGCTTTGCCGTGCTGCGGCATGCGGAGGTGCCGGCGGTGCTGATCGAGGGCGGCTTCATGAGCAATCCGCAGGATGCCCGCAAACTGCATTCGGCCGCTTGGCGCGAAAGACTGGCGGAATCCGTGGCTATGGGGATTCTGGAGTTTTGCAAAATTACGGACAAAGGAGCCCGTCCGAAGCTGCTTGCGCAATACCGGGCGGAGGACGCCGCGGTCATGGCCGGGACTGAGTTTGAATACCAACCATTGGCCGGGATCGGTCGTTTGGTACGCAGCGGTATAACCGGTGCGCCGGGCTGGCGCGGTCTTCTGCCGGCGCCGTTCGGGGATGAGATGCCTCCGTTCCGATTGGAGTATGAACCGTCGGGATGGGTCCAGCTCGAGATGTGGTCTGCCGCCGGAGAGGATGCACGGTCGGCGGCACTGCAAGCTGAACAGTCCGCGGCGCGAACCCGTGAATGGCCCGATCCTGCTCCATTGTGGCCGGACTTGCGGGGCTGGCGCACGCTCATCCCTTCGGGCGGCGCGGATGAATCATTTGCGCTGTTCACGTCGCCGCCGGGAGCGCCCTTCGATGCATCTCAGTTTTGATGTCGCGCGGCACCTGCCGCGCCCGATCAAAATTGCCTCGACGCTTTTTTGTCTTCGTCGGCCATTTCCTGCAACCGGCGGCTTTCGATGGCTTGCAACCCGACGATGGCGGCAACGGCAGTGATGGTTTCGATCTCGTCGGATCGTGAAACGTCCGCCGCAGGCTTGCTCAGGCCGGTGAGGATTTGGCCGTAAGCGTGCCCACCGAGAATGCCGGCCAATTTTCCGGCGATGTGGCCGCTGTGCAGGTCGGGAAAAATGAGCACGTTGGCCCGACCGGCCACCGCGCTTTGCACGGACTTCGCTTTGGCTGCTTCGGGAAGCAATGCGGCGTCGAGCTCCAACTCGCCGTCCACCTCGATGTCCGCGTGGCGCGCCAGTGCTTGTTGCCGGGCCAAAGCCGCCGCGGCCGCCATTTTTTCCGAGCCGGGTGTGACCGAACTTCCTTTCGTCGAATAGCTCAGCATGGCGACACGCGGTGTCTCGGCGGTCAATTGGCGGCAGAGATGGGCCGCTTGCAGGGCGATAGTAGCCAGCTGATCCACCGTCGGAGCGGGTACCACCCCGCAGTCGGCAAACACCATCACGCCATTGTGACCGATATCTTTCCGCAACGCTTCGACGACCACGCAGCTGCTCACGACGTTGTGCGGGCTGCTCGGCTTGATCAACCTTAACAGCGGGCGCAACAGCGCATTGGTGGGCGAGGCAATGCCTCCCACGACGCCGTCGGCGCGGCCATATTGCACCATCATGGCGGCGTAATAGTTGGGATTGAGAAGAACGGAACGTGCGTCAGACAGGCCGAGATTTTTGTAGCGGTCGAGCGTTTCCAAAAAATGGCAGAAGTCCGGCAAGTCGGCGGAGTTCTCCGGATTGATGATGCCAACGTGATCGATGGGGATTTGTTCCCGCCGTGCGAGATCCTCAATGATCGGACGACGGCCCAGGAGAATCGGCGCACCCAAGCCGAGTTCGTAGAAAAGTCGCCCCGCGCGAATCACGCGCAGGTTCTCGCCCTCGGGGAATACGATGCGTTTCGGGTGTCGGCGAAGACGGCTGTAGACGGACTCGATCAATTGCATGGTATGGCGCGGAATGATGAGCGTGGCGGAGTTTGTTGCGGGGCTCAAGCATGGATGCCGCGCCCTTTTCTTAAAAAAATTTCTCAATTTGGTCGATCGAGGGTTGACGATGGCAGCCTAAAGGTGGTTTAAAGTGGGTCAAAGTGGTGCAAGATGGTGCCACAACCCTAACAATGCCCAAGGCCTCTCCACTTCCAGTTGTTTACGCCGGCGAATTTCGCCACGCGGTAGATGCCAAGCACCGCGTGACAATTCCTTCGCGGTGGCGATCGGATGCGGATGGCGAAGAATTTTTTGCCGTGCCTGATCCGGCGGGGAGTTTTTTGATGATCATGCCGCCGCAGGAGTTCGATCGTGTGAAGTCCGACGTGGAGGCCAACGCGAGCATATCCCCCGCGGATCGCCGCAAATTCATCAGGCGCTTCTATGCATTGGCGCAACTTGTGTCTGTGGACAAACAAGGGCGTGTGCTGTTGCCGGAAGAGTCGTGCCGGCGTCTCGGACTTGAAGGCGAAGTGGTGCTGATCGGCAGCCATAGCCGGATGGAAATTTGGAATTCACAACGCTGGGCGGCCGCAACGGCCGAAGAGGACGAAGTCTTCCGCCGGGTGGCGGGAGAAGTCGGTTTGTAGCTCTGCCCGGCCAACTAAACCCCGGAACAAGAAGAAAACCCAAACATGGCAAAAGCCGGCCGCAAGTTCGCTTTTGGTTTTTCCGCCAAGAAAGACGCGGAAGGCCGGGCGGAGGGCTCGGTCTGTATCCGCCTACGTGTTCGCACAATTTATGAGCAGTTCGGTCTCCGCAAACCCGCCCACCCGCGCAAACACTGACGCGGGTACATGGCACGAGCCTGTGCTGCGTGACGAAGTTGTCGCGCTGCTCCAGCCCGGGCGCGGTCGGGTTTTTCTGGATGGAACGCTGGGAGGCGGGGGGCATTCCGGGGCTTTATTGGCTGCTGGTGCGAAGGTGGTCGCATTGGATCGTGACCGGGAATCTTTGCGTCACGCGACGGGGCAACTTTCTGTGTTCGGCGATCAATTCCTGCCGGTGCATGCCAACTTCGCCGATACGGTTGAGTTGCCGGTGGTGCGCGCCGCCGCGCCATTCGACGGGGCATTGCTCGACCTCGGTGTGTCTTCGCATCAGCTGGATACAGCGGAGCGTGGATTCAGCTTTCGAAACGACGGGCCGCTCGACATGCGGATGGATACATCGGCAGGAGAGTCTGCGGCCGATCTGGTCAACTCAGCCGACGAGGCCTCATTGGTGCGAATTTTTCGCGACTATGGGGACGAGCCGCAGGCCCGGCGCGTGGCCCGGGCAATTGTAGCCGAGAGGAACCGCGTTCCCTTCGCCCGCACGGGACAATTGGCGGCGCTGATCGAAAAAATCCTTGGAAGGCGCGGGCGCATTCATCCGGCTACCCGGGTTTTTCAAGCGCTGCGCATTGCCGTGAACGACGAGCTTGGCGCCTTGCGCCGCGCGCTCGTCGGTATTCCGGGTTTGCTCAAAACGGGCGCGCGTTTTGCTGTCATCACGTTTCACTCGCTGGAGGACCGCGTGGTCAAAACTTTCTTCCGTCATGGCAGCGAACAATGGCTCGATCGCCCGGAATGGCCGGCTCCCCGCCAGAATCCCGACTGGCGTTTTCGTGATCTCACGCGCAAACCGATTGAGCCATCGGCCGAGGAAATCGCCCGTAATCCGCGTTCCCGTTCCGCCCGTTTGCGGGCTGTCGAGATCCTGGCGCCGCAAGAGGAGGTGGCTGCATGAGATATTCGAGAGCAGAAAATGCCCTGCCGCTCGGTCCGCTCATGCGCTGGCTCGTGCTGGTTTTTCTTTTCGGAGTTTTGGGGCTCTCCTTCGTCCACATGAAGCACCGTCTCAAAATCGACGGTGATCGCCGCCGCGATCTGGAGCAGGCCGTGGCCCAACTGGACGAAAAACTCAAAGTTGCGAACAATGAAATTATGCGTCTGACCTCGCGGCCGGCGCTTGAACGCCGCCGTCAGGAGGGCTTCATCCGTATGATGCCCGTGCAAGACAGCCGCATGGTCCGCCTGCGGGCGCAAGCCGCGCCGGCCATCGCTCAAACCACGGTGCTCAAAGAAGGGGAGGCGCTTCCATGAAGACGGCCACGCATGCACGGGCGGGTTTTGTCTGCATCATCCTGGCCGTGGTGTTCAGCATATACTCCGCGCGGTTGATTCATCTGCAGGTTGGTAAACACGCCGAATATGCAAGTTTGGCGGCTGACACGACGGCACGGAAAAAAGTGGTTCCGGCCGAGCGGGGTTTGATTACCGACGTTCGCGGCGAGGTGCTGGCGACGAACGTTCCGGTTTACACGGTCGTGGTCGACGGGTCGTTGATGAACGACCGGGAGCAGTTGGCCGACGTGCTGGCGCGTAACCTCGATCTGCCGCGCGGGGATCTCTACGAGCGTATCGTTCCATCCCGACTTTACACCGTTATCCGCCGGCGCGTGCCGGCAGAGACAATTGAAAAACTGAAGTCTGATCTGGCGGCGGCCGGGTTGCGCGGCGTGCACTACGAATACGAACCGATCCGCAACTACCCTAACGATTCGATGTTGGCGCATGTCGTCGGGTTCATGGACCACGAATCGAAAGGTATCCAAGGCGTCGAATTGATGATGGACCCGTATCTGCGCGGGGAAAACGGTTTCGTTTACACGGAGCGTGATCGTCGTGGCCGGGAAATTGTTGCCTACCGGGGTATGGAACGTCCCGCGAGAAACGGAATGACCGTGCAGCTCACGATCGACTTGGGCTTGCAGGAGATCGTCGAACGCGAGTTGGAGCGGGCCAGTGAGATGCTCAAGCCCAACATGATCACGGCTGTATTTGTGCGCCCGAGCACCGGAGAGATTCTCGCGATGGCGACGCGCCCGACTTTCAATCCGAACGAGCATCACCAAGCGCCCGTTGAGACAACGAAGAACCGGGCGATCATTGAAATGTTCGAGCCGGGCTCAACCTTCAAAATTGTCGTGATATCCGCCGCGTTGAACGAGGGAGCTGTCACGCCCGAGAGCCAATTCCACTGCGAAAACGGCAACTTCATGTATGCCGGAAGGAACCTGCGCGATGTGCATGGTCACGGGCCGCTGAGTGTTCACGACGTTCTCGTCAAATCATCCAACATCGGCTGCGCCAAGATTGCCATGCACATCGGTGCCGACACTTTTTACGAATACATCCGCCGTTTTGGCTTTGGTGAGCGATCCGGCCTCGGCTTGCCCGGTGAAATCCCCGGTCTCGTACGTCCGCGACACAGTTGGACCGGGCTCTCCATCACGCGTGTGCCGATGGGCCACGAAATCGCCGTCACCCCTCTGCAAATCGCCATGTCCATGGCGGCCATTGCCAACGGGGGAAACATGATGTTGCCACAGATCGTGCAAACGGTGCAGGACGACAGCGGCCGTGAGGTGGTTTCTTTTCGTCCGCAAGTGGTTCGTCGTGTCGTCTCCGAGTCCACCGCAGCCAAGGTTGCGGCGGCTTTGAAGGACGTGGTGAGTGAACGCGGCACGGCGCGGTTGGCCGGATTTTCCGGATACCGCGTGGCGGGTAAAACCGGCACTGCGCAGCGGGTCGATCCCAAGGGAGGCTACACCCCGGGAAAATATGTCGTGTCGTTCGCGGGATACTTTCCGGCCGACAATCCGGAAGTTGCCGGAATTGTGCTGGTGGACGATGCGCGCACGCCGGGCACAAGCAACTATGGCGGCACGGTGGCCGCCCCCATTTTTTCGCGAATCGGCGAGGCCATGGCGCGTTATCTCGATCTGGAACCCGAAACCACGCAGGCGGGTGGAGCCACGGTTGCCTTGGTGCCGTTCGGACAAAAATTGAACTGATCATGCTGCTGACCAAAATTATTTCCGCTCTGAGCCCGGAACCGGTCAAAGTCACCGGGGCGACAGACCGTGAAGTGACATCTTTGACGCATGACTCCCGGCAGGTGGTCTCAGGCGCTCTGTTTGTCGCGCTGCCGAGCGTGACTCCGGGACGATCGGGCGATGCCGCGACCGGCGGTGCGCGCTATGTTCTCGAAGCGGTGGAAAAAGGTGCGGTGGCGGTGATCACGGCAGTGGATATTGATGTTCCGCGGGCTACGATGATCAGAGTCAATGATCCGCGATCCGCTTTAGCCGATGCAGCTTCGGTTTTTTACGGTCACCCCTCGCTACAGTTGCAGACCGCGGGTATCACCGGGACAAACGGAAAAACCACGACAGCTTTCCTGCTCAAACACTTGCTCGACTGTGCGGAGCGTCCGTGCGGTTTGATTGGAACCGTGCGCTACATTGTGGGCCCCCGCGAACTGCCTGCGGCGCGGACCACGCCGGAGTCCGATGATATGCAGCGCCTGCTCCGTGACATGCGTGAAGTCAATTGCCGTGCGGCGGTGATGGAGGTTTCCAGTCACGCCTTGCACCAGAATCGCGTCCGCCACGTGGAGTTCGATGCGGCAATCTTCACCAACTTGACGCAAGACCATCTCGATTATCACGCGACGATGGAGGCTTATTTCGAGGCCAAGCAGCGCCTTTTCCTTC
>JBILDG010000081.1:0-7608 GCA_044352715.1 Chthoniobacterales bacterium
CGACTTGATCAGTTGGGTGTGAATAGCCGCCACACCATTGACCGAGTGACTGCCAACCACGCTCAGGTTACCCATGCGGATCATTTGCTCGTGATTCTCCTCGATAAGAGAAAGGTGGCGTTTTTTCTCAATGTCGCCGGGCCATTTCTTTTCAACTTCGTCGAGGAAGCGCTTGTTGATTTCAAAAATGATCAGCAGGTGACGTGGAAGAACTTTGCGAAACAAGCCCACGCTCCATTTTTCCAACGCTTCGGGCAGCAGGGTATGGTTGGTGTAGGCAAAGGTTCGCGTCACAATTGACCAAGCCTTCTCCCAAGGCAGGCCATACACGTCATGCAACAGGCGCTGCAATTCCGGGATACCGATGGCGGGATGGGTGTCATTGAGCTGGATAGCCACTTTTTCGGGGAATGTTTCCCAGTCTGTGTTGTCTTTCTCGAAGCGGCGGATGATGTCTCGCAGGGAGCAAGCAACGAAGAAATACTGCTGCAGCAAACGCAGTTCTTTGCCGGCCTCGGTTTGGTCGTTCGGGTAAAGAACTTTGCTGATCGTTTCGGCCATATTTTTCTGCCGGACCGCCTCTTCGTAGCCTCCACGGTTGAAAGCCTCGAAGTCGAACTCTTCGGGCGCCCGCGATTCCCATAGCCGGAGAAAATTGACTGTTTCCGTGCCGAAACCCGGGATCGGTATGTCATAGGGCACGCCGATGAGTTTGCGGAAACCAATCCAGACCGGTTGCTGGTGGCCTTTGCCGTCATCGATCATTTCGACGTGGCCGTATACGGGGATTTCCTGTTGGTGTTGCGGGCGGATAATTTCCCAAGGTGACCCGTATTGCACCCAAGCATCGGGAAGTTCGACTTGGTAGCCATTACGGAATTCCTGTTTGAAGAGTCCGTATTCATAGTGGATGCCGTAGCCGACGGCGGGCAGGTCCATCGTGGCCAGGGAGTCGAGAAAACACGCCGCGAGGCGGCCGAGACCGCCATTACCCAAAGCCATGTCGTATTCCTCGTCGCGCGTCTCTTCGAGGGGGTGTCCGAGATTGCGCAGCGCCTCTGTGACTTCGTCCAACACGCCCGCTGCGATCATGTTGTTCACAAAAAGACGACCCATGAGAAATTCCATGGAAAGGTAATAGACGCGGCGGACGTTGCCCTCGGTGTGCACGGCCAAAGTCTTCATCATCCGGGCTATGATGATTTTTTGGATAGCCATCGATGTCGCGATCCACCATTCCCGCCGCGAGGCTGTCACCGAATCCCGAGCCAGTGAGAATTTCAGCTGGTCGATGATTTCTTTTTCAAATTCCACCGTCGGGTTGTTGTCCATGTTCGAGCGAATTTATTGCAGATAAAGATCACTCGCAGCAAAATTCACGCCACATGCAGGCCAAAAACAAAAAGACGATCATTGTCGGCGGGGGCTTGGCCGGTCTGACTTGTGCCAAGGTATTGGCCGAAAATGGCATGGACTTTCTTTTGCTCGAGGCGAGCTCGTTGCCCGGCGGGCGCGTGATATCGCGAAAGTCAACGGACGGCTTCATTCTCGATCGCGGTTTTCAAGTGCTGCTCGACTCGTACCCGTCAGCCAAGCGGCATCTGGATTTTAAATCGCTCGGCGGAGGGCGCTTTCGGGCGGGCGCGCTTTTTGTCGGAAGTGGAGATCCTGTTCCCATGGAAAATCCACTGAAACATCCCGTGGGTTTGTTCCATGCCGCGAGGCCTACAAGCAGGCGGCGCGTGATGGATGCATCTGACATGCTCCGTTTGGGCGGGCTGGTCTTCGAAGGTTTTGTCGGACGCTCTGAAGACATTTCTGTTGCTGATTTGCTGGCGAAGCGAGGTTTCAGCCAGAGATTTCTGGCAAATTTTGCGCGTCCGTTTTTTGGTGGCGTGCTGTTAGACCCCGATCTGCAAACTAGTGCAGCACTGCTCCTCGGATATTTGATGCGCTTTGCTACCGGCCGCGCTTTGTTGCCGGGAGAGGGGATCGGGGCCATTGGCCGGCAGTTAGCCGATCTGCTTCCGGCGGATGTCGTCCGCTACAACTCTCCCGTGGTTGAAATTCTTTGCCGCGAAGGCAGCCCGGTCGGCGTTCGTTTGCAAGGTGGAGAAATGCTGCTCGGAAACAATGTCGTTCTTGCCACGGATGAGCCGGCCGCCTGTCGATTGCTCGGTCGCGGATCGCCGCGCCCAGGCCGTCCCGCAGCTGTTCACTACTTTGCGGCGCCCCGGGCGTGGTACAGCGGCGCGTGGCTGTGTCTGCCGCCTCGTCAGGCGGATAAGGTGGTATTGCACGCCGCGCTCTTGACGAATGTCTCGCCCACACTCGCACCCGCGGGTTCGCACCTGTGGAGCGTTACCGTGGCAAGAGATCATGCGCGCGCTGCTGATGCCGTGTGGGTTGCCCGGGAGGTCGCCGGATGGTTCAACGGTAGGCCCGATGAATTACGGCACATCGATTACGTGACGGTGCCATATGCCGTGCCCGAGCAGCTTCCGGGGTTTTCGCGCCAGCCGCCACCTTGGGAGAAGCTGCCGACCGGAATCCATGTCGCCGGCGACGCCGTTTCTGGAGCGAGTATTGATGCGGCCATGGCGAGCGGAGAAGCCGCAGCCAAAAAAGTGATTTCGTCCGTGCGCGGCAACTGATTGTCTATCGCCGTTCACAGTATGAACAAAAAAACCATCCTCACACTCCTGCAGATCGTGGTAACGGTCGCCCTTTTATGGTGGGTGTTCCATGACCCGGACCGCCGCCGTGAAATGGCTGGAGCTCTCAAGCTGGCGGACTGGGGGTGGTTGGTGGCCGGGGTCGGCGTATTTTTTTTCTGCACAGTGTTGGCCACGGCGCGCTGGCAGATTCTGCTGGCTGTGCAGGGGATTCGGCTCGGCGGATTCCGCTCATGGCAACTTTTCATGATCGGTATGTTCTTCAACCTTTTCATGTTGGGTTCCACCGGAGGAGACGTGGTGAAAATGTTCCTCACGATGCGGGAAGCGCCGGAAAATAAAGCGGCTGCATTGCTGAGTGTTTTCATGGATCGGGTGATCGGCATGCTGGCGCTGATTTTCCTGAGCGTGGGGTTTTTGTATTTTCGCTACGATGTTTTGAGCCACACGGAGGGAAGTTCTGCCCTGCTGAACGTTCTGCTCTGGTTGCTGGCGGCTGCACTCGCGACCATCATCGGCATGTTTGTGGCATCGGGACTGGGGTGGGTTCACTATCTTCCGAGATGGACGCCCTTGCGCGGACGTATTGTCGAGGTTTCCGCCGCTTGCCACCTTTACGCGAGAGGTTGGCGTCTGACCGTCTGGGCCTTTCTTGTCTCCTTTCCGCTTTTTGGCCTGTTTTTCACCACATTTTACTGCGCGGCGCGGGCCTTTACGGATCAAATTGGAGTGGTTGATATTTTTTCGGTCATGCCAATTGTGGCCGTCATAACAGCCATCCCGATCAGTGTCTCCGGCATCGGTGTGCGTGAAAGTTTGTTTGTATCCCTCCTGGCGCCGTTTGGTGTCACCGCGGCCGTCGCAACGCTTATCTCGATCACAGGATTTTTGATCAACACGATGGGCAGTCTGGCCGGTGGACTTGTCTTTTTGTTTTATCGGTCGTCGCGACACGAGGCGATCAACCTGCGTGACATGCAGCGCGCCGTCGATCAGCTCGAAGGAGAGATCGAACAGAGCGAATGAAGCTTCCCCGACTCGAGGCGAATCTTGCCCTCACGGTGGACGGCAAAGTTGCCACCAAGAAATGCGGCCCGACGAATTTCACCTCGTCCGCGGACAAACGTCGCATGCAGGAAATCCGGGCGAAAGCTGATGCGGTCATCGTCGGTCGGCTGACTCTGGAGGCAGACAATATGGCTTTGCGGCTGATCGCATCAGATTTGCGAAAAAAAAGATCCGACTGCGGCAAATCCACCGAACCTCTGCGCGTAATCTTCACCAACAGCGGCCACGTTCGAAAAACTTGGAAGATTTTTCGATCGCCCGGGGCTCCCATTGTTGTTTTCACAACCAAGAAAATGCCGGAAGCGACCGCGACATGGCTCGAGTGCGTGGCTGATGTTTATGTTGAACCACGAGCAAACTGCGTGAATATCCGGAAAGCTCTGCAAATTCTGGCGCGGAACTATGGAGTGCGTTCGGCGCTTTGCGAGGGGGGACCGGCATTAATGAAGCAGTTTCTGCAGGAAGGGCTTCTCCACCAGCTGAACATCACATTTGCACCGGTGATTTTCGGAGGGGCCGAGGCACCGACGCTTATCGGCCCCGCGGCATCTGCCCTGTTGCCGCGATCTGTTCGCCTTAAGCTGGACCATTTTGAAGTGCGAGGCAAAGAGGCCTTTGCTGTTTATACGGTCAAAGCGCGCAAGAAATTGGCTTCCGGACGCCAAGCCTCCAAGCTATCAATCCCTCATGGTCGAACAAAATCCTGAAGATCGTTTTATTCGTAATCTCCTCCTTATCGCGTCGAGCTTGGCCTTGCTCGGGGCACTCACGCTGGCGACCATCATTACGGTGCTGGTCAGTGCCAATTTCAATGTTCTCAATTGGATTGAGTAACCATCCATAGAAAATCATTGCTCCCGCGGGAGTACCCCGCTATTGTCCCGCCCCTTATGCCGAAACCGGTAGCTCGTAGAAAAACCAAAAAAGCCGTGGCCAAGCGTTTCAAGGTCACGGCCTCCGGCAAGGTCCTCCGCGCCCAAGCCTCTCGTCGACACCTGTTGTCGTCGAAAAGTGCCAAGCGCAAGCGGCAACTCGCCAAAAACGTCCTTGTGGACGTCACTGACGTGGCCCGCATCAAAGAGAATCTGCCCTTTGGCTGAAGATTGACGCCGGCCGCCGCGCCTGGCCCCGCGTATCGGGGTTCACGGGATGGATGAGGCGAGGGGCCGAACAACGAAACGATCTGTCCCAAGGAGACCGCCGCAAGGCGGAAAAATAAATGCCTAGAGCAACAAACGCGCCGGCCAGTCGTGAGCGGCGCAAAAGAGTGGTCGCGAAAGCCAAAGGCTATCGCGGTCGTCGCAGTAAACTGTTCCGCTACGCCAAAGACGCGCGGATGAAAGCCCAAGTCTGGGCCACCCGTGACCGCAAGACGCGCAAACGGAACTTCCGTGGCCTTTGGATCACGCGCATCAGCGCGGCCTGTCGGGCCGAGGGGATAACCTACAGCCGTCTCATCGAGGGCTTGAAAAAAGCGTCTATCGAGATCAACCGCAAAATGCTGGCAGACTTGGCCGTGGCAGACGAAGCCGCGTTCAATCAAGTCGTGGCCAAAGCTGCGGCGGCCCTCAAAGCTGCCTAAGCCCGCCCGCCGGATAAATGCCGGCTCCATCATACCATGCGTGAGGAACTGACCGCCCTGCGCGACGAGGCGTTACATGCCATTGCCAAAGCGAAGGATTTGCCTTCGCTCGAGCAAGTCCGCGTCACCTTCGTCGGTAGAGCGGGGCGCCTCACGCAGCTGGGTGAGCAGATGCGGCATCTTCCCAAAGAAGACCGCCCTGAAATCGGCAAACTTCTGCACGATGTTCGCACGGCGGTTGCCGCTTCCCTTGATGCCCGCACAACCCAGCTTCAGGCCGAAGCAGAGGAAGCGGAATTGTCGCAAGTCGACCCTACGTTGCCCGGGGTGGCTCAAGCGACCGGCAGTTTGCACCCCTTGCAGTTTTTGCAGCGTCGTGCGGTGGAAATTTTCCGGCGCATGGGTTTCGCACTGGCCGAGGGACCGGAAATCGAAACCGAGTGGCACTGCTTTGATGCCCTCAACACGCCACCCGACCATCCGGCGCGCAACGAGCAGGACACTTTTTATTTGCCCGATGGACGACTGCTCCGCACGCACACCTCGAGCGTGCAGATACGCGCGATGGAAGGGCAGAAACCGCCGGTGCGCATCATTGCACCAGGGGCAGCTTACCGCCGGGATGAAGTGGATGCGACGCATCTGGCTCAATTCACACAGATGGAGGGGCTTTATGTGGATGAGGGAGTCACGTTGGCCGATCTCAAGGGAACTCTCGAATATTTCTTCCGCGAGCTTTTCGGTTCGGACACGAAAGTAAGGTTCCGTCCGCACTTTTTCCCATTCACCGAACCAAGCTACGAAATAGACGTGCGGGCGGCGGCTCTCGGCGGCGGAGAACGATGGCTGGAATTGGCGGGGTGCGGCATGGTGGATCCGGCGGTATTTGAGCAAGTGAATGACCGCCGCGGCGATAGAGCTTTCGACCCGCACAAGATCAGCGGTTTTGCTTTCGGTTTCGGCTTGGAGCGGCTGGCCATGATTCTTTACGGCGTTCCCGACATCCGTATGTTTGTCGAGAACGACCAACGTTTCCTTTCGCAATTCATGCCATGAAAATTTCACTCGCATGGCTTAAAGATTACGTGGCGTTGCCAGAATCAACCGACACCTTGGCCGAGGTTCTCACCTCGGGCGGCACCGAGGTCGTTGGGCGCGTGGTTCTGGGCAATGTGCCGGACAAAGTCATCGTTGCTCGGATACTTTCCAGCGAGCAGCATCCGAACGCCGATCGCCTCAGTGTCTGCCAAATCGATGATGGATCGGGACACCCCAGACAAATTGTCTGCGGCGCCAAAAACTTCAAAGTCGGCGACAAGGTTCCTCTTGCTTTGCCCGGAGCAGTGCTTGGTCCCGATTTCAAAATCAAATCCGGCAAACTGCGCGGCGTTGTTTCCGATGGCATGATGTGCAGTGCCAAGGAGCTTGCGTTGGCCGAGGATGCCGAGGGGCTTTTGATTCTTCCGCCCGAAACGCCGGTCGGCAAACTGGTGAAAGAGCTTTTCCCTCCCGATACTGTGCTCGAGCTGGAGGTGACACCAAACCGCCCAGATTTGCTGGGCTACCGCGGGGTCGCTCAAGAAGTGGCGGCCCTCACGCAAGTCGAGCCGATTTCAGATAGTTTGCCGCAGGTTGCGACTGATGAAGCTGGTGGTTTTATTAAACTGCTCGATGCCGGATGCCCCTACTACACGGCGCGCGTCATTCGCGGGGTGCAGGTCGCTCCGAGCCCCCGATGGATGGCTGATCGGCTGAACGCAGCGGGGCTCCGCCCGATCAACAACGTCGTCGACGTGACCAACTACGTTATGCTGGAAACGGGCCAGCCGCTGCACGCTTTCGATCTGGCAAAAGTTGCCGGCAGTATAACTGTCCGTTCCGCGCGCGATGGCGAAGAGTTGACTACTTTGGATGAAGCCAACCTCAAACTCCGCAGCCATGATATGGTGATAGCCGATGACAAGAAGGCCTTGGCTGTCGCGGGGGTGATGGGTGGAGCGGAAAGCTGCGTCACTGCAGCAACAACCGACATCTTGCTTGAAAGCGCCTGGTTCGAGCCTTCCCGGGTGCGCCGTTCTTCGCGGGAACTCGGACTGTCGAGTGACTCGAGCTACCGCTTTGAGCGCCGGGTTGATCCGTCGGCGGTTTTGTCCGCCTCCGGTCGCGCCATCGACCTTATTCTGCAAACTGCTGGTGGAACCGCCGAGCCTGCCGTGTTGGTCTCGGGATCCGCTCCCATCGAGCCGGTAGATGTAGTTCTGAACAATGACCGTTGCCGTGCCC
>JBILDG010000082.1:0-7583 GCA_044352715.1 Chthoniobacterales bacterium
ATGAGGAGATCGCCGGGAGCGAGTGGCGACGTTCGGTCGCGCGTTTGGAGGAGATTCGCCGCCTCTTGAATCAGGCCGAACAACTCGGTCGGAGTCGTGTCGTCTCGCAAACGGAAATCGAAGCACTACGCGCGGAGGAGCGCATCGCCGATGCGGAGGAGGATCAAGCGAAAGCGCGGCTGGATCGGCATGTGATCCGAGCTCCTTTTGAAGGGTCGGTGCTCCTGAGGTTCGTGCAGGTCGGGGAGGCGGTGAATGTGAATCAACCGGTTGTGCGGATGGTGGATGTATCGAAACTGAGGGTGATCTTTTACGTGAACGAGCGCGATGTGCCGTCTTTCCCGCCGGGAAAAATGCTGAGTCTGCGCCTTGCCGCCGTGCCGGGTCGTGTCTTCGAGGCGCCGGTGGCTCATGTGGCAGAGGCGTCGGATGAAGATACGCGGTTGTTTCGCGTTGAAGCAGATCTGGCCAACTCCGATGGCGAGTTGCGGGGAGGTCTTACCGGGGAGGTTTCGGCCGTGGTGGCAGTTTATGACAAGCAGCTGTTCGTTCCGACGGCTTGTGTCCGGTTGGAGGGTGGGGGTGCTTATGTGCTGCGCGTGCGTTCGGATGAGGCCGGCCCGGAAAATGTGCGCGTTCGACTGGGAGAAGAGTTGGATGGGTTTTACCCTGTGCTGGAGGGATTGTCGGGGGGTGATCGCCTGCTTGTGCGGTAGCGGATTGACGTCAACGCGGCATCATGGCAGATATGTTTTCCTCTCGCGGTTTCAAGCCGCTGCTCAGTATCGCGCGATTAGCTCAGTGGTAGAGCGCTTGCTTCACACGCAAGAAGTCGCAGGTTCGAACCCTGCATCGCGCATGCCTTGACACCTCGTTCGGGTTGCCGCATATTTTTGGCAACCTTTTCTTCCGAAAAGTGGGTTCATGCCCACTTTTTTTTATCCTTAAAAAAGACCCACCGACCATGAGTAACGAGTTGCTGACCATGCTGGAATATCTGGAGCGCGAACGCGGAATCCAGCGCGAAACCCTCCTGCAAGCCATGCAGGAAGCCATCATCAAAGCTGCCGGCAAAGGTTTTGGCGGATACACCCGCGAATTGCGGGTCGAAATCAGCCCCAAGACCGGCAAGATTCGCGGCGTCGCCAATGTGCTCGTCGTGGAGAAGGTGACAAACCCGCAGGAGGAAATGCTTCTGGCCCGCGCCAAGGTGATCAAGCCGGACGCGCAAGTCGGTGACACGCTTGAAGTGGAAGTGGATCCGGCGGCCTTCGGTCGTATTGCTGCCGGCGTGGCTCGCAACGCGATCATGTCGAGCATCCGCCGTGTGGAGAAAGAGAAGATCTACGAGGAGTTCAAGGACCGCGCCGGAGACATTGTCAGCGGCACGGTGCGCCGTTTCATCAAGAGTGACGTCATTATCGACCTCGGCAAATTCGAAGCAGTCATGCCATCCCGCGAACGCGTGGTGACGGAGGATTACAGTGTCGGCGACCGCATCCGCGCTTATGTCGTGGCGGTCGAGACAGGCAAGGATGGCCCGCAAATCATCCTTTCGCGCAGTCATCCCAATTTTGTTCGCAAGCTGTTCCAGCTTGAGGTGAGCGAGATCGCCGATGGGACGGTGCAACTCAAGGGCATCGCTCGCGAAGCTGGTATCCGGACGAAAGTCGCCGTGGCCAGCGCCGACAGCAAGGTGGATCCCGTCGGTGCATGCGTCGGCATGCGTGGTGCCCGCGTCAAAAACATCGTCCGAGAGCTCAACAATGAGAAGGTTGATATCATCAAATGGAGCGACGACCCGAAAGAGTTCGTCGTCGAGGCGCTCAAGCCTGCCAAAATCAAATCCATCGAAATTGATGAAGCGACCAAGACGGTCAAAGTCACAGTGGACGAAGATCAACTTTCGATCGCCATTGGCAAGAAGGGACAAAATGCCCGCCTCACCGCAAAACTCACCGGTTGGGAAGTGGACATCGAGAAAGATGCCTCGAAAGCACAAGCCTTCGAGAGTCAAGTAACGAGCGCGACAGAGTCCTTCAAAACGCAACTCGGTCTCGACGAAGAAACCTCTGCCAAGCTGGTGCAGGGCGGTATTCTCAGCCCGCAGGATCTTGTCGCTGGCGGGGTTGAGGTTGCTGACCTTGTGGAAATGATCGGCGTGGATGAAGCCCGCGCCGCGGACATTCTCGAACGCGCCCGCACCCAGGAAGCCAACAAACCAACTGCCAGCGCCTAAGCGCATTCGAATCAACAAAGCTCATGCCCGCGAAAGCACCCGTCAAAAAAAAGACCTCCGCGAAGCCGCCCGTCAAGCCTGCTGCCGCGGCCCGTTCCCGCGCGGCCAAGCCGACCTCCCAAGCATCGAAATCGGAGGGCGCCAAAACAGAGAAACCCAAGCCCTCGTTGCAGAAAGCCCGGGCCGAAGTCGTTTCTCTTATCGACAAGCCGTCCAAGAAGAAGCCTGTCGAGGAGGTAGTCGCCGCTCCCGCACCCGAGGAAGCGGCGCCTACCGCCACTGTGAATGTGGAGGCTGACGCCGCTGCCCCGCCACAGCCAGAGTTCAGCGAGGACGGCAAAAAAATCATCAATCTCAAGCCGCCAATCGTGGTCAAAGAACTGGCCTCCGCGCTCGGCATCAAGGCGTTTGTGGTCATCAAAGACCTCATGGAGGCGAATATTTTCGCCAATTTGAATCAGACCATCGATCCCTCGGTGGCGGCACAGGTTTGCGAAAAGCACGGATTCACCTTTGAAAAGGAAAAACGCCAAGCCGGGGCGGGTGTCCATAAAGCCGAGCCGGTGGTCGCTCCACCGCCAGCGCCCGTCATTGACGAAAAGAAGGACGAACTCGAGCCGCGTCCGCCAGTCATTACTTTCATGGGTCACGTGGACCACGGAAAAACCTCGCTGATGGATTACATCCGCAAAGCACGTGTGGCCGCCGGCGAAGCGGGTGGCATCACGCAGCACATCGGCGCTTATTCGGTGGATCACAAAGGTCACCGCATCACTTTTTTGGATACGCCGGGCCATGCGGCATTCACGGCCATGCGTGCCCGCGGGGCCAACGTCACGGATATTGTCGTTCTGGTGGTGGCCGCCGACGACGGCATCATGCCGCAGACCGAAGAAGCGATCAGCCATGCCAAGGCTGCCGGTGTGACGATTATTGTCGCCGTGAATAAAGTAGATCTACCTTCGGCGAACGTGGACCGGGTGAAGCAGCAGCTCCAGGAGCATGATCTCACGCCGGAAGATTGGGGTGGAGCCACGATTGTCTGCCCCGTCTCCGCCACGAAAGGGACGGGTGTCGATCAGTTGCTCGAAATGATGAACCTGCAGGCCGAAGTTCTCGAACTGAAAAGCAGCGCCCGCGTTCCCGCCCGGGCCACAATAATCGAGGCCGAGATGGAACCCGGCCGCGGCCCAACGGCGACTGTCATTGTCAAGATGGGCACTCTCAAAGTGGGCCAGGCATTTTTGTGCGGGTTGCAATGGGGCAAGGTGAAATCGCTGATCAACGACCTCGGAAAACCTGTCAAAGAGGCTGGACCGGCCACACCGGTAAAGATCCTTGGCTTTGATGGTCTGCCTCAAGCGGGCGATGAGCTGGTTGTCATGGAGTCCGAGCGCGCCGCGCGCCAGCTCAGTGAGGAGCGTCAAGCAGAACGGCGCACCGAGAAGTTGGCGGCCCCGCAACGGGCCACGCTGGAGAGTCTTTTCGACAATTTGGCCGACAACCAGCGCAAGGTCCTGCGTGTTGTGCTCAAAGCAGATGTGCAAGGTTCCCTTGAGGCGTTGGTGCAGGCTCTCGGCGATATCAAAGCCAAGCAGATAGATCTCGACATCCTTCACTCCGCGGTCGGTCCGATCAGTGAGTCCGACATCCTTCTGGCCACCGCCTCTGACGCTATTGTGGTCGGATTCGGTGTAAAGGTGGAAAATAGTGCAGCCAATGCCGCCAAACGTGAAGGTGTGCAAATCAAACTTTACAGCATCATTTACGAGATGATCGACCAGATCAAAGAAGCCATGGCCGGATTGCTCGAGCCGGAGCTGCGCGAGGTAGTTATCGGTCATGCGGAAGTGCGTCAGGTTTTCGATCTCACCAAGGGCATGGTTGCCGGATGTATGGTCACGGACGGACGTATCACCCGCACTGCCCGTGCCCGAGTGCTGCGTCGCAAGCAACCGATTTACGATGGCGGCATCTCCACGCTGCGCCGTTTCAAGGACGACGTCAAAGAGGTGCGCAACGGCTTCGAATGCGGTATCAAGCTCGGAGATTATTCGGAATACGAAGCGGGTGATATCATCGAGTGCTACACGCTCGAGAAAGTCGCGCAGAAGCTCGAGTAGTCGGATGGGCGGGGTTGCTCCCGTCATTGCCGTTTTATTTTTACTGACGATATGAAACACCGTCTGGCCCGCGTCGCCGAAATTCTCAAACGCGAACTCAGTGTGATTATCCTGCGCGAGGTGCCGGCGGACGGTGCATTGATCACGGTTAATGCCGTGGATGTTTCACCGGATTTACGCAATGCCACGGTGCATGTGGGCATCCTCGGCACGGCGTCTCAGCAGAAACAGGTGCTTGAGAGACTCGAGCAGCACCGCGCGATCTTGCAAACCGAATGCTCGAAGCGTGTTGTTCTGAAGTTCACGCCGCATTTGCGTTTCCGTCTGGACGAATCTATCGAACGGGGGACGCGGGTTTTGGATATTCTGGATGAACTGGAGACCGGAAACGAGGAGGCCAGAACGTGAGCGCCCGGATGGATGCCACTTTCGAGCAGATCCGTCACACGCTCGATGCCGCGCAAAAGATTCTCGTGGCTTCTCATGTCCGACCCGACGGCGATGCCTACGGATGTGTTATTGCCATGGGACTGTATCTGCGGTCTCTCGGCAAAGATGCGAAGGTTTGGAACGAGGAGGGAATGACCGACAAGTTCCGATATCTGCCCGAGTGCGATCTTGTCGAGGCGCCCCCCCATGAAAGGCATGACTTCGATGTCTTGCTGGCTCTCGACACCTCGACAAAAGAACGCTTGGGACGTGTGCTCAAAGCCACCGGCCAGATTGGCTCGTTGATCAATGTGGATCATCATGTGAGCAACCACCGATACGGCGACCTGAACTTTATCGATGATTCGGCCCCAGCCACCGGGCAAATTATTTACGATTATTTCCAAGAGGCCGGTGCCACGATCACGCCTGCCATCGCCACCAATCTTTACGCGGCGATCTCGACCGATACGGGATCTTTTCAATACGAGAAAACAACACCGGCGACATTCCGCATCGCGGCCGATCTGGTTGATAAAGGTGTCGATGTGCCAAGTCTCTCCCGGTCAATCTATGACAGTCACCCGCGCCGCCGCCTGGAGTTGCTTAAAGCACTTTTGAACTCGGCGCGCTTCACTTGCAATGACCGGGTAGCCAGCTTCAGTTTGTCTCTAGCTACAGCGGAAAACCTGGCTGTTTTGCCCGAGGACAATGAAGGGCTGATTGACCATCTGCGCGGGGTAGAGGGTGTGCAGGTGGCGGTTTTCTTCGAGGAACTGGCGGGAGGAAAAGTCCGTGTGAGCATGCGTTCGAAGGAACCGCGGTTTGATGTCTGCAAAATTTGTGCGTTGTTCGGCGGCGGGGGACATCCGCAAGCCGCGGGGGCACGGTTGCCGGGTCCTTTGAACGATGCTGAACAAAACGTGTTGGAAGCTGTTTGCCATGAAGTCTGTATCCACAATTGACGGTGTTCTGTTGATCGACAAAGCGCCCGGCATGACCTCGCATGATGTCGTCGCAATCACCCGCCGTGTTCTCAACACCCGCAAGGTCGGACACTGCGGCACCCTCGACCCGCTCGCCACAGGGTTGCTTATCATCACGATAGGCCGCGGGACGAAAATCCAGGATCTTCTCATGAGCGAGGACAAGGAATATGTCGGCACGGTGCGTCTTGGACAGACCACGACGAGTCAGGATGCCGATGGTGAAATTCTTGAAGAAAAACCCGTGCCGGATTTGACACGGCAACAAATCGACGAGGCATTCGGCAAGTATCAGGGAGATTTTTACCAGACGCCACCGATGGTGTCCGCGATCAAGAAAGATGGCGTCCCCCTCTACAAGCTGGCACGCCAAGGCAAGACAATCGAACGTGAACCGCGCTTGGTTCATGTCTATGGGCATGAGTTGATCAAAATTGCTCTGCCTGACGTGGAGTTCCGCGTGGTGTGCAGCAAAGGATTTTACGTCCGCACCTATGCTCACGATATCGGTCAACTCCTCGGATGCGGCGGTCATCTGAGAGCTTTGCGGCGCACGGCTTCCGGTAAATTCCGGGTCGATGGAGTGCTGACCGTCGATGAGTTGCGCGGGCTTCCGATCGATCAAATCAAAACCCGCGTGCTGTCACTTCCCGAGGTCTCACGCTTGCGCGGGGTTTAAGAACAATGACATGAAAATCTTCCGGGAGCTGACGGAACTTCAGTCCGTGCCCGGTCCGGTCTTTCTGGCCATCGGTATTTTCGACGGGGTTCACCGCGGACACCAGGCGCTCATCGTGGAGGCGCAGGCTGATGCCGCCAAAACCGGCGGAACCGCGGTTGTTATGACCTTTGAGCCGCATCCGATGATGTTTTTCCAGCGAGCCGAAGCACCGTTGCGCTTGTCCAGTCCGACTCACAAGAGCGTGCTGATGGAGCGCCAAGGTGTGACTCATCTGGCCGTGCTCCCGTTCCGTGCGGACCGGGCAGCGCAAACAGCCGAGGAGTTCGTCCACGAGCTGTTAAGAGTGTGCCGCCCGCTCGGTGGTATCTGTGTGGGGGCTGAGTGGCGGTTTGGTCGGGGAAGAATGGGCGATGTGATGTTTTTGCAGAAGATGGGAGCGGTTAATGGCTTCGAAGTTGATGGGATTCCCGCGGTAAAGATTCGGGGTGAAGTCATTTCCAGCACGGCAATCCGATTGGCTGTGGCGCGGGGAGACCTGGATTTTGCCTGCGATGCATTCGGGCGCCCTTATGCCGTGATGGGGACTGTTATCGAGGGGCGCAAAACCGGGCGGCAGCTTGGCTGGCCCACGGCGAACATCGATACCGAAGGGTTACAACTGCCGCCCGATGGTGTCTACGAATCGCGGGTGATCGTTGGTAGCGCAGATTACAGGGCGGTGGCCAACCTCGGAATACGTCCAACTTTGGTCAGTAGCGGCGCGAGAGTGCTAGAGGTGCATCTTCTCGATTTTCAAGGCGATCTCTACGGCATGAACGTCGAAGTTGAGTTTCTCCGCTTCTTGCGCGGAGAAAAAAAATTCGCTTCCGTGCAAGATCTGAAAGCACAGATCGTGCGGGATGTGGCTTCCGTTCAGCCGCAGTAGGATTTGCAGAGGGTTTTCATCTCAGCGACAGCTGAGGGTAGTCCTGCAACCACAGCGCGCGAAATGATCGCGTGTCCGATATTGAGTTCCTGGAGATGGGGAATGGCAAAGATTGCGCGGACATTCCGGTAGTTGAGGCCGTGCCCGGCGTTGACGCGCACTCCGAGTGCGTGCGCGAGATGCGCCCCCTCCACCAAGC
>JBILDG010000083.1:0-7568 GCA_044352715.1 Chthoniobacterales bacterium
TTCTTCCTGCAAGACGGGACTGAAGTGGTAGCTGGCGCCGTATTGGGCGACGGTATTGGGGCCGGCCACGTCGCTGGGACAAGTGAGGGTATTTATGCTGATGCCGTAGGGCTCGAGGGTTTCGAGGGCCGATCGCCCTTCGTTGCCCAATGTAGGCGGGACGGTTTCGATGGGCGGGAAACGATAGTCGTGGTCGTTGACGTATTGCTGCACGGCGACCCCGATTTGTCGGAGGTTGCCGCTGCATTTGGCCGAGCGTCCGCGCTCGATCATGGATCCGATCGCCGGGGAGGCGATGGAGGCCAAGATCGCGATGATGGCGATGGCAACGAGAAGCTCGATAAGAGAAAAAGCCGCGGATTTCATGGATTGTTGTTTTGTCGGGATTGGGCGGCTTCCTTGCGCTCGAAGTAGCGCTTGGCGCGGGCGATACGTTGCTGGGGAGTCATCTTGGCTTCGCGGGCGATTCGTCGATCTTCCATGCGTTCGGCCACTTCGGGGCGGTTGAAAAATTCCTGTGCTTTGGCACGGCGTTCTTCATCGGGTAAGTCGCGCACCTCTTGCCAAAAAGAGCGCATTTCTCCGAGGTCCTTACGGGCTTGTTCCTGCTCGGCTTTGGGGAGCAGTGCAATCTGCGTCTCCATGCGCTCGGCCATCTGTGCGGCGTCCGCGCGCATGCCGCCGCCTCGCTCTCCATCCGCAGAACGCCCGGGGCTGCGGCCGATCCAGCCACCGCCGCGTTGGCCGCGGGCCATGTCACCCTCTTCGCCGCGTTGCGGTTGGTCGCGGAGGAGATAAATTTCGCGCACAACGCCCCCGGCTTTTTTGACCAAGGCCGGAATGACCTCGGACATCTGACCCGGGCGCGGTGTGGTGGCGGTCGGTTTCCATTCCTCGGGTGCGGCGAGGAAGACGCCGGTTTTGCGGGAGGCGTCGTCAAACAGGTTATGTAGGTCGTTGTGCGCAGCGGGTGTCCAGACGGCTCGGCGCAAGTCAAGGGCGGCACCTGAAGCAGATTCGAGCATGCCGCCGAATCCGCCTGCGCCGTAGGATGACCATCCTTTGGCTGGTGTTCCGGCCCGGAAAGCAGCCAAAGCGGCATCAATCTGACCCCGGTCGGGCGCACCAAGGTAGGCCAGACGCCAAGAGGTGTCGGTGCGCACGGCGACGATGTCGAGGGCTTCGACTGGTGGGATGCGTTTCACCTTGATGCTGACGGGTGTGGCATGGTCAAGGTTGGTGGCGATTTCGATGCCGCCTTGGCGGCTGATGGAAGCGAGGACTTTGGAAACCGGGGCCTCACGGAAGTCGAGCGAGACAAGTCCCCAACCCGCGTAGATGTGCCATGCGCCCCATGCGACGACGATAACTACGAGAGCGGCAGGCAGAAAAAGGCGCTGATTGGTCATTACAAACCAATTAAACCCCGGAAATTTGTCCGGGTCGCGATCAGCTTTTACGGCGTTTTTGTCACAGGTGGCTGGAGATTGCGGCCTTGCGGGAAAGGGCAACACTGCTAAGTTGTTTAACGCTTCTAACTCTTATGACTGATCGCGACCCCTCCTCGATGCAGGAAGCCAAACTGCATTTTCTCGATTATTGGCGCGTCATAAGACTGCGTTTGCCGATTATTATTCTGGCTTTCCTTTTGGTTGTCGTCACAGCCGGTGTGACGACTTATTTCATGCCGCGGCAATACCAGTCGCACGTGATCATCGAAGTCGAGCAGAACGACCAAAAGATCCGCATCTTCGGCGATGGCTACCAAGGAATGGGGATGGACCCGCGTTTTGCCACCACGCAATTCCAGATTATCCAGCGCAAGGAGATGCTCTATCCGGTCATCGATTCGATGAACCTCCTGCAAAAGTGGGGCGAAACCTACGGCGTGCGGACCAGAGAACAGGCTTATTTCAAACTGCGCAGCATGATCGACGTGCGTGAGGTGCGAAACACCAACTTGCTGCAGATCAGTGTCGAAAGCACCAACCCGCAGGAAGCCTCCGACTTGGCCAACACAATCGCGCAGGAGTATCAGCGCAAGCGCATCGACGAGCAGCAGAAGATTCTCTCCCGTTCGCTGGCGACCTTGGAAGACGAGGTGAGCAAACAGCGCAAAAAAGTTCAGGAGGCCAGCGAAGAGATGAGCCGCCTGCGCACGGAACTCGGCATCACGGATCTCAACCCGGACAGCATGGAGGATCCGATGCATGCCCAACAGACCGTGCTGATCAACCAGGAGGCCATGGTTAACGAAGCCCGTCTGCGCGCGGCCAACCTGCGCACCAAATACAACGAGATCGAAAAATTGACCGGCGACGAGTTGATGCGGTCATTGCCGACCCTGGAGATCCAAGACCAGACGATCACTCAAGTGCTGCCGCAGTATCAGGAGATCAGCTCGGAACTGGCGCGGGCCTTGCAATCGGGTCTCGGTCGCCGGCATCCGAGTATTCTTTCACTGCAGGCCAAAAAAGCGACTTACGAGCAGCAGTTGTCGGGACAGATCAACAGCATCCGCCGCACCTTGGCAGCCAACCTCGAGATCACCGAGCGATCTCTCGCCACGATGGAGGAAGAGTTGGAAAAAGCCCGCTCCAATCAGCGCGAATCGAAAACCCGTGGCGCGGAATACGCGCGGGCCAAGAACCAATACATCCAAGCCAAGAAAGTGTTGGAATCGGCCGAACTGCGTTTGTCCACCGAGACCATGCAGCGCAGCATGCCGATGAACCCCGCCCGCATTTGGGAGCGGGCCGAGCCGGCGGCCGGGCCCTCCAAACCGAAAGTGATGCTCAACATGTTGCTGGCCGTGGTCGTCGGGTTGATCGTCGGCGTCGGTTTGGCATTCTTCCTGGAGTATCTCGACACCAGTGTGAAGACGATGGAGGACGTGGAAAACTTTCTCCAAGTCCCGGTCTTGGCAGTCGTTCCCAAAAATATTTCGTTGCTGCTGCGCGACCCCAATGCCACGGCTGATGCCGAGGCTTACCGGATCTTGCGGACCAACGTGGAATTCAACCGGCAATCGCCCGATATGAATACCTTCACCTTCGTCAGCGGTGGCGCCGGCGAAGGCAAATCGACCACGCTGGCCAACCTCGCGTTCACTTTTGCCCAAGGCGGCTATAACACTTTGATCGTTGACGCGGATTTGCGGCGACCCACGCAGCACCGGTTCTTTGACATGGATAATTCCTCTGGTCTCACCGATTTTCTGACCACGGATATCGATCTTGAAGATGTGATTGTTCCATCCGGCACGCCCAATCTCTCGGTTATTCCCAGCGGCAAACTCCCTTACGATGCCGTTGGTGTGTTGAACTCCCAGCGCATGATGGATCTGATCGCCCAAGTGAAGAGTCGTTACGATATCGCCTTTTTCGACTCTCCGCCGATCCTCGGCGTGAGCGATGCCTCGGTGTTGGTGCGTGCTCTTGATCTTACGGTTGTTGTCGTGCAGCACCGCCGATTCCCGCGCTCCATGCTCATGAGGGTCAAGCAGGCTGTGGTCAACGTGGGCGGCAACATTCTCGGGGTCGTCCTCAACAACGTCGACGTGCGTCACGACCAGTATTACGAATACTACACGAACTATTATAATTATTATTACGCGGCCCGGCATCCGGATGCCGCTTCTGCCAACGGCAATTCTTCAAAGTCCATGGCTCCCGCGCCGGTGGCGCGCTCGCGTCGCGCGGCCAAAGTCACACAAGAAGACGAGTATTGATATGTTTGCCCCGCGCCCACTTATTGCCGTCGCCTTGGCGATTGGTTTGCTTGCTGTCCAACCCGAGGTCATGGCTTCCGAAGCCGCCTTCCGGGTGGGTGACATGATCGAGCTGCGCATTGGCGGGGTGCCAAGCGAGGAGATTTCGGTCGTCACGGGTTCCTACACGGTGGATGGCGAGGGTTATGTGAATCTTCCGCACATCGGCAAGGTGCGTGCTGCCGGACTGAATCAAGCATCGCTGCAACGGGCGGTGGAAGCGGCTTACAAAAGCAGCGAAATCTACACTAATCCGACGATCACGGTGACGGTTCCGACCACCATGCGTTTTGTCAACGTGAGCGGAGATGTCCGCTCGCCGCAACGCGTGCCTTACACCTCCGATTTGACTTTGCTCGGCGCCATCAGTGCATCGGGTGGCTTTACCGATTATGCCGACCAGCGCAAGGTGCGCTTGATGAGGGGCGGGCAGGTGAGGGTCGTCGATATCAAGGCGGTGCGCAACAATCCGGCCAACGATATCATTCTTTTGCCCGGGGATCAGATCGAAGTGCCGCAAAGCTTCTGGTGATCCTTCCCTTTTTGGCCGACGGGATCGGCCGTCCCCGCCGGGTGTGAATTGGCCGCACGGTTGACACATCACTTTCCCGTCCGCATAGTCCGCCTCTTTTTCGAATCATTTATGGAAAACATCCGCAACGTCGCCATCATCGCCCACGTCGACCATGGCAAAACCACTCTCGTCGACCAGCTCCTGCGTCAATCCGGCACTTTCCAGGCCCACGAGAAACTCGAGGAGCGCGTCATGGACTCGATGGATCTGGAGAAGGAGAAGGGAATCACCATCCGGGCGAAGAATGCATCGCTCAAGTGGGACAAATACCAGATCAACATCGTCGACACGCCGGGTCACGCCGACTTCGGCGGTGAGGTCGAGCGGATCATGAAAATGGTGGACGGCGTGTTGTTGGTGGTGGACGCTTACGAGGGCCCGCAGGCGCAGACGAAGTTCGTGCTGCGCAAGGCGATGGAGAACGGCCTCAAGCCTGTCGTGGTGATCAACAAGGTCGACCGCGATAACGCGCGTCCGCACAAGGTGCTCGACATGGTATTCGAGTTGTTTTTGGAGCTCAACGCCACCGACGAGCAGCTCGATTTCCCGCACATTTATGCCAGCGCCAAGGCGGGTTTCGCCAAACGCGAGCTGGTGGACCCCAGCGACACGCTGCTGCCGCTTTACGAAGCCATCGCGTGGCATATTCCGGCGCCGAAGAAATCGGAGGTTGATTATTTCCAGATGCTCGTGTCGAACCTCGACTACAGCGACTACCTCGGCCGGATCGCTTACGGCCGCGTGATCAGCGGATCGGTGAAGGTCGGGCAGTCGATCGTTTGCATCCATGCCGACGGCCGCAAGGAGCGGGCGAATGTGACGGCCATTTTCGGGCACCAAGGCCTGGAGAAAGTCAAAATCGAGTCCGCCTCGGAAGGTGACATCATCGGGTTGGCCGGTTTCGAGGACGTTTTCATCGGCGAGACGCTGGTCGACAATGAGGAACGCGAGGCGCTTCCTTTCATCCAGATCGACCCGCCGACGATCAGCATGCGCCTGTGCGTGAATGATTCGCCGTTGGCCGGACGCGAGGGGAAACTGCTGACCGCCCGCCAGATCAAAGACCGCCTCATCCGCGAGATGCGCACGAATGTTTCTCTGCAGGTGTCCGAGACGGAGACCGCCGGGCAATTTGAATTGAAGGCCCGCGGCGAAATGCAGATCGCCATCCTCGTCGAGCAGATGCGGCGCGAGGGGTTCGAGCTGCTTGTTTCGCGCCCGGAAGTCATTTTCCAGCGTGCGGAAGACGGCTCGTTGCTCGAGCCAATGGAGACACTTTACGTCGATGTGCCCCCCGAGAATCTCGGCGACATTCTGCAGTCACTCGCCGCGCGCAAGGCGGACATTGCCAACATGGAACACCATCCGCACAGCGTGTTGGTGGAGGCGATGATTCCGACGCGGGGCATCATTGGACTGGAGACCGATCTGGTCAACTCGACCAAGGGCCTCGGCACGATGAGCCATCTGTTCAAGGAATACGGACCGCACAAAGGCGAGATCCCGAGCCGCGGCAAGGGTGTGCTCATTTCGATGGAGGGGGGCATTAGCATGGCTTACGCGCTCGATACCATCCAGGAGCGCGGCCGTCTCTTCATCGGGCCGCAGGAGGAAATCTACGAGGGGATGATTGTCGGCGAGAACGCGCGTCCGGATGACTTGCCGGTGAACCCATGCAAAGCGAAAAAGCTCACCAACATGCGCAGTCAGGGTGACGGTAAGGGGATCCAGTTGGCCCCGCCGCTGCAGATGACCCTCGAGCGCTCACTTGAATACATCGCGCCCGACGAATACGTCGAGGTCACGCCCAAGTCCCTGCGCTTGAGGAAGAAGATCCTCGACGCCACAGCCCGCAAACGCGCCTCTTCCAAGACGGCAGGATAGGGGCCATGCGTGGAGCCGGTGGGATTTTTTCCCAATTGCCGGTTGACAAACCTCGCCGGCCGTAGTCTTATTGCCACGTTCCGATTGTTCGCGCCGCCCGTCGCGCTCCTTTTTCGAGGCGAGGCCGGCAGATGTTTGCCCAAGCCCGGCGCGCAATCCTCCATAGAACAATAAACGCACACGCATTCTCATTACCGGGAGCCCGGACGCAGGTTCGGGGCACTTCATGGCCGGTCATAACAAGTGGTCCAAAGTTAAGCGCATCAAGGGCGCGATCGACGCAAAGCGGGGAAAACTTTTCTCCAAACTGGCGAAAGAGATCGCCGTTACCGCAAAGCTGGGCGGTCCGGATCCGGACGCCAATGTCCGGCTGCGGTCGGCGATTACGTCTGCGCGCACCCAAAATATGCCCAACGACAATATCGAGCGCGCGATCAAGCGCGGGAGCGGCGAAACCGGCGAGGCGGCCTTGGAAGAGGTGACTTACGAGGGTTACGCCACGGCCGGCGTTGCTGTCTTGGTCGAAGCGGCCACCGACAACCGCAACCGCACGACGGCGCCCGACCGGCTGGCCGCGGTGGCCGAAGCGCTGCGCTTGGCTTCGATCGCTGTCGGATCGCAAAAATTGATTTATGTTCCGCGAACGACCGTTTCCGTGAACGACGAAACGACCGTCGCCCAGGTCCTGCGCCTGCACGATGCCTTGGACGACAATGATGACGTCCTCAACGTCTATTCCAATTTTGATCTCCCGCCGGAGTTGCTCGAACGACTCTCCGGCCAAAACTGATTGACCAACCCGATGACCATGGACGAAACGAAAGCCCCTAAAAAACAAGCTCCGGCTCTGCCGGTCCACGAACGCGAGCCGGCCCTGCCCGAGCACAAGCCCGAGCCGGCCTTGCCCGCTCACGAACTGGAGGCGGCTTTGTCGGCATCGGAATCCGCCGCCGAGGGTGGGGTTCCCCGCGAGGGGCGTCGCGGACGTTACCGTAACTTCCGCCAACGGCGCCCACGCCGTTTCCGCGACGGGGATCGCCAAGAGCAAGGGGCGCCGCGCGACGGTGCGGACGGTCCGGCGGATGCCGGTGTGCCCGTGGAGGAGGAACCCCAGGGTGAGCCGGTCTTTGCCGAGGGTGTGGTCGAAGTGAGCGGCAAAGGTTTCGGCTTCCTCCGCAACCCGAAGCGCAATTTCACGCAGTCGAACAACGATATTTTTGTCACCCCCGAGGTCGTGCGGCGTCACAATCTGCGCGACGGTATCTGGATCAAAGGTGAAATCCGCAAGGGTAGCCGCGGCCCGCAGCTTTTCCGCTGCACCGAGATCGAGGGAGAAGATCC
>JBILDG010000084.1:0-7547 GCA_044352715.1 Chthoniobacterales bacterium
CAGCAACTGACGCTCCTCTTCGGCAGACATCCGGTGGTTGGGGTCATAACTCTTGATGGCGCGGCGCGCGCGAATGGCTTCGAGGGTGTTCATAAGAACTCGCAGCATGCCTTTTTTGTCATGACGCGGCAACCCTCGTGAAAAACATTGCAGCCTGCCCATACACACGCTTTATTTCTGGCACTCGCTTTGCAAGCATGCGCGGTTAGCTCAGTGGTAGAGCACTACCTTGACACGGTAGGGGTCACAGGTTCGAACCCTGTATCGCGCACCACTTTTGCCACACCTGCTGGATAGTTGGCTCACCGGTCCTTCAACATTCCGTTAACGCAAAACCCCTCACCTTCCGGCCTGCCGGGCGCCATCGCGGGCGGAAACAAACCGGCGATATTCATCGAAGCTGGGCCAATAGAAGTCCCAATCCCACCATTTCATGAGAAAACTCGCTGGTTTGATGCTGTTGTCCCAGTTGTTGAGTATCCACCACTCCCTACCTTCCGGCACGGCAAGCACGGCATGGCGCATGAACCCGTCGCGCGTCGGAATTTTGGCGCGGACGACAAACAGGCGGCTCGCATCCAAACCCCGAGCCACAAGACGTTGCTTCTTGGTTAGCGCAAAATCCTCGCAATCGCCGTAGCGCGCCAATGGCATGAAATGCATAATAGGGCGTCGGAATCGCGGCTCTGTGACGGGAATGTCCAGCCATCCGTAATTTTCCCTGTCGCTCAAATATATTATATCGTGGTTCACCTTGCGGTTGACTTCGAGCAACAGCTTGCGCTCGGCCTCGGTGAGGCGCGAGAAGGTAGCCTGGTTCAGGTGCTCGACTTGTTTCTTGTTCAACATTCCGCCGTAAATCGCAGACTGTCTCATCGGCGGCGGTTGATAGGGTTTGAGCGGTGCGTCTGGGAGCGGCTTGAAGCTTGTGCAGCCACAAATGAGCAGTGCCATCACCGAAGCGGCCAGCATCATCTGGATAGTTTGCAGGCACACCTTCATCCTCAACATGGTCCGAGAACTGCTCGTCCCGAGGTATGGGGTCTATAACCCGCAGGTCCCTTACGAGGAGCCCCGGCCCCCTCTGTCTCGATCAACGGCTGGAGGATCCCCGACAAGCACTCGTTAAAACGTCAAAACCAAGCCGTCGGAAATGGAAATTTCCAGCGAGCATCCGCCAAGATCGATCGTCCGCAAAATTGCCCGGATGCAAGCAGCCGTCTCCATCCCCCTCCAGGAGTCTCGAGTGCTTTTGCTGCAGGCAAAATCTTCTTCGACCCGCGTAAAGGGACGATCTGCAGATTGCACACCTGCCGACTTACCCCTGCGCATTTGTCCCAAGGGCCTTTACCAACCCCACAGCATGTAGCCATAGTCTTCGCCCATGGTCTCACCGCGCCTCCTAAAACCGCTTTTCATCATCGTTGGGCTGCTGCTCGTGCTGACTGCTAGCTACACCTCCGCGCGTTATTACCTGATCCCCAAGTTGGCGGAATGGGTTGCTGGGCCGGCTTTCAACCACATGATATCGCAAGCGGTATCGCATGCGCTGAAGGTCGAGGGAAAGTTCGGTCCGTTGTCACTTGGCTCGGATTTGCAGGTTACGACAACCGGCTTTCAGAGCAAAGGATGGCCCGGGCAGGCCATTGGCGCGCTCAATGCCAAACAAGCCACCGCAAAATTCAACCCTTGGGCTGTCCTGCGAGGACGTTGGCAGATCGATCTGATCAATATCGAACAGGCAGATTTCCTAATCGTTACCCCCAACGATGCGCTCAAAAAAAATGACCCGCAGCCCGGGCCGAAGCCGTGGCTTTCTTACCTGATGCCGCAGCAGTTTTTCTGCCGCTGGATCGACTGCCCCGACATGCAAATCGAACTGCCCTTCGGCAACGAAATCGTGCGAGGCACGAATCTCCATGTCGGCGCCATGATGATCGGCAAGAATTTCAAATACTTCGGTCGCAACGGCACCCTGCACTACCCCGAGTATCCGCCAATGGCCATCGACGCGATGCAAGTTTACGTGACGCGGGAGATGATCGACATCGGTTACCTTTATCTCCGCGAACCGGATTCCCTGCACAGCAACCTCAACCTTGCCGTCCGTCTGGGACAACACGCCGACCGCAGCATCAAAGCACGGGCCAAGGCCGAGCAACTCAATTTACAGCCGTTCCTGCCCGAACAAATTGCTGCCATTCTTCACGGCAAACTTTCCGGTCACGTGACCTACGAGACGGACACCTCTGGTGGCAACCCAAACGGCGCAGGATCGATCTCACTCCACGATGCGGGACTGCACAACTGGGAATACCTCGAACACGTCGCGCAACGCTCGGGCAATGCCGACTTCAGTCGGATGAATTTCGAGCAAGTCTCGCTCGATTACTCGATGGCCGGGAATGTCGTCACAGTGGACAACCTCACCATCAAGGGCCAAACGCACATCGATATCGAGGGTAGCGGCTCATGGAACCTCGCCACCTCGGCCGCCACAGCCTCGGTTTCTTTACGCCGTGTACCTCTGGGAGCCTACCTCCCCACGAGGATTGTCGGCAGCATGCGAGGTGAATTGTCCGGCCACGCCGACTGGTCTTGGCACGGCACGAAGCTCGGGTCCGGCTTGGGCGGCGGCGAGATGAGCATCACCGGGGGAGAACTGCACGGCTTCAAATTCCAAAAATTCATCAGCCGTTTCCTCAAGAACAACTCCTACATGAACCTCCCTCTCGGCATCGCAAAATGCACGTGGCAGCAGGATTCTGACGGACTGCACCTCCGCGACTTGGATGTCATCTCTCCAGGCAAAGTCGGACTGCGCGGCCAAGCCCATCTATCCTCAAGCGGAAAACTCTCGGGCACGGTGCTGGCCGGTTTGCCTGCGACCTCTCTGGGCTGGCTGCCTGACGCCACCAAGACGGTATTCTCCAAGCAGGCGGACGGACTTTACTGGTGCTCGATCGAACTCTCCGGCACAGACAAAAAACCGCAGAACAACTTCACGGCCCAAGTCCTGCGCCAACTCGAAAAACACCCGACGGCCATGGCCGAGTTGGCCCTGCGTGGCTTGAGTTGGTGGGTCGGCGACATCCTGTGGGGACAGGAAGGTTGAGGCTGACCATCGCGGATCAATCCACCCGCAGATAAGAGAGCAGTCCCTGCTTGCCACCCTCGCGCCCGAAGCCGCTCTCTTTGTAGCCACCGAACGGACTGGCGGGGTCGAATTTGTTGTAGGTCTCGGCCCACACAACACCGGCCCGCAACTGCGTGGCGAGCTTGAACGCCTTGCTGCCTTTGTCCGTCCACACACCTGCACTCAACCCGTAAGGTGTATTGTTGGCCCGCTCGATCGCTTCTTCCGGCGTGCGGAAGGTCATCACACTAAGGACAGGCCCGAAGATTTCCTCCTGCGCAATGCGGTGCGCATCGGTCACACCTGTGAAAAAACTCGGCGCAAAGTAAAATCCCTTCGACGGCAGCTTGCATGACGATTGGTAAAGCTCCGCGCCCTCACTCTTGCCGCTGCGCACCAACTCGCGGATTTTGTCGAGCTGCTGAAGGCTGTTGATCGCGCCGATGTCCGTATTCTTGTCGAGCGGATTCCCTACCCGCAGCGTGGCAATGCGGTTGCGCAGACGTCGAATCACGGGTTCGACAACGCTCTCTTGCACGAACAAGCGCGAACCGGCGCAGCAAACATGACCTTGGTTGAAATAGATACCTTGGATGATCCCCTCGATGGCTTGGTCAATCGGCGCATCCTCGCAAATGATGTTCGCCGCCTTGCCACCCAACTCCAACGTGAGCTTCTTGCGCGTCCCAGCCACGGACTTCGCGATGAGCTTGCCGACATCGGTCGATCCCGTGAAGGCGAGCTTGTCGATGTTCGGATGATTCACAATCGCCGCGCCGGTGTCGCCGAAACCGGTGACGATGTTGACGACCCCCTCGGGCAAATCGGCCTCGGCAAAGATTTCAGCCAAGTGCATGGCCGTGATGGAAGTCGTCTCGGCGGGCTTCAAAACGCACGTGTTGCCGCAGGCCAGCGCGGGCGCAAGCTTCCACGCCGCCATGAGCAGTGGAAAATTCCACGGGATAATTTGACCGGCGACGCCCAGCGGACGCGGCGCGCGACCGGGAAAGGCATAGGCCAGCTTGTCCGCCCAGCCCGCATGGTAAAAGAAATGCGCCGCGACGAGTGGCAAGTCGATGTTGCGGCTTTCGCGAATGGTCTTGCCGCCATCGAGCGACTCGAGCACGGCGAGATCCCGGATCTTTTCCTGGATGAGACGTGCGATGCGGAAGAGATACTTGCCGCGCTCCCGTCCCGACATCTTGCCCCACGTTTTCTCGTAGGCGCGACGGGCCGCTTTCACGGCCTTATCCACATCGGCGGCGTTGGCTTGCGCGATCTCGGCCAATTGCTTCTCATTGGCGGGGTTGATCGACGGAAAATATTTTCCCGAGGAGGGTTTGACGAATTTACCGCCGATGAACAAATCGTAACGCGGACGCACCGTCACATCGGAATGCACCTCGGGCGCGGGCGAGTAGTTCCAGTGGCCGCCGAAACGTAATGTGCGCTCGCGCGGCGGAACGGTCTTGGTGTGCGCGGCAGCGGGCGCGCTTTTCATGTTCATTTGGTCGCTCATGGCAGGGAAAAGTAATCGCCGCTCTGATAGACGCCATCCACGCATTTGACGACTTGCATCAGGATATCGTTGGCCAGCGTGCTCGCGCCAAGCCGGAACATTTCGGGCGTCAGCCAGTCATCACCGAGCGTCTCATTGACCATCACCAGATATTGCAAAGCCTGTTTGGCCGTGCGGATGCCGCCTGCAGGCTTCATGCCGATGCGCACACCAGTCGCAAAATAAAACTCCCGGATCGCCTCGAGCATCACCAAAGTCACCGGCAAAGTCGCCGCCGGGGACACCTTGCCCGTCGAGGTTTTGATGAAATCCGCCCCGGCCTGCATCGCCATCATGCTGGCCGCGCGGACGTTGTCATAGGTGACCAACTCGCCTGTCTCGAGGATCACCTTCAAATGCACATGGCCGCACACTTCTTTCACGGCGGCGATTTCATCGTGGACCTTGGCATATTCGCCCTGCAGGAAAGCCCCGCGGTCGATCACCATGTCGATCTCATCAGCCCCGGCCAGCAAAGCCACCCGCGTGTCTTCGAGTTTGGTTTTGAGCGAACTCTGCCCGCTCGGGAAATACGTGGCCACAGCGGCAACCTTGACCGGCGAGCCTTTCAGAAAACCTTTCGCAGCCGCGACCAGCTTGGGATAGACGCAAACGGCGGCGACCGTCCCCACCCCGAAGCGCTCCGGTGCGGGGTGCATCGCCTTGTGACAGAGCGCCCGGACCTTGCCCACCGTGTCTTTGCCCTCGAGCGTGGTCAGATCGAGCATCGAAAAAGCCAGACGCAACCCCTGCAACTTCGATCCGCCCTTGATGCTGCGCTTGGTGAACTCTGCGGCCCGCTCCTCCACCATGACCTGATCCACGCGGCCAGCGACCGGTGAATACCTCGTCATGGAAGCAGTCGCTCTCATGTGAAACGGAAAATATCCCGCAGGCACTGAAACCACAAATACAACATCCCGCGCCACGAGTAGCGCCCATGCTCATGGTCCGCCGGCCGCAGCAAACCTTCGCTGATGTTGTGCTGCATCTGAGCTTCCATGTCTCGCTCGACGGCCGCCCGCACTTCCCCGGGATCAACCGGACTCAGCTCCCCGCGCATGAGCCCCGAATGTTCAAGAAAGCCCTGATGCTCGGCCTGCACGCCGGAAAATTCCAGCTCGCCCGACGCCCGGTGCACGCGAACCGAGGGCGGTGTTTTCAAACTCGACGACACCGGACAATTCCAAGTCGTGAACACGCCACCGTCCAACGACCGCGACGTGACACTCACAAAGTGAAACCCGAGCTGGTTCTGCTCCACATAGGTGATCGCCGCCTCCTCGCGCAGCTCCTCGTTGGCAAACAGACGGAAGAACTGCCGGTAGCCATCCATCTCCCACCCCAGATCGGCCACGTGCTCGAAGCCAGCAGCCTCGACATCGTCCGACAAGTGGCTCAGTTCCGGAAACGCATCGCGCGACGGCGGAGGCGCCTGGCGAAGCTCCTTGCGCAGCGGCAAACGCAACTTGCGCACCCGCAACAAAATCTCCACCCAAGGCAACAGCAGCCAAGCGGAAACGCAGACAGCGCCCACCCAGACATTGTCCGTCGGCAGATAGCCGGCCGCAAAGGTCGTGACGCCGATGAATAGTAGCCCCACCCGGCGCAGCCACAGGTTCCCGTAGCTCAGGCACGCCATCGAGAGAACGAGCAACCCAATGAAAAGCATCCAGCTGTTCATGGCTCGATCCCGTGCTCCTCCAGAAACTCCGAAAGTTGCCCTGTGTCGAAGTCCGCCAGCACTTTGCCGTCCACTTCCATGGTCGGGGTGAGCGATTGGCGCGAGATCTCCCTCATCCGCTGATAAGCCTCCGGGTCGGCCAACACATCGCGCAGCTCGTAGGCGAAACCGCGGCGGTCGAGATACTCCATCGCCTCGACACACCACGGACAAAACCGTTTGACATACAAAATCATTTTGGAATCCATGGGCTGGAACGCATTTCCACGTTGCGAACCCTTCATATGATGCAATACGTTTGCGTTCTCAAGCTCCTAAACGGCGCGCTCGTCTAGAGGCCTAGGACACAGCCCTCTCAAGGCTGGTACACGGGTTCGAATCCCGTGCGCGCTGCCACTTGATCTGTCGAGAAAATTTCCTCTGGACCGCTGCATGAACACCGGCTTCGCGGGTTTTAAATGCAGATCTCCCGCGATCAAGCTTCTCCAAGTCAGGCAATTCTTTGTGGCAAAAAATTCTTCATAGTGTTGAGGTAATCACCATGGCGGACAACATTCCCCGCTGACCCCGAACCTGTAGTGAACGCGACTTGGCCGGCACTGAGCGGCAGGGGCGGGAACTCGGATAGTCCGGCGCGTCGGGGAAATTTTGCTGGTCGAGGCCCAAAAACTACGGACGACACCCTTTCGGAGAGCTGTCCTCCTGAACGCGGGCATAGGCTTCGGCGACTTCGCAGAGTTAGTAGGACGGTGTGTTGTCGGCCGTGATGTTGTAGTCGGCATTTTGGCTGGGTAGGTCGAACCCCCATGCGGCGGCCACCGGAATGGGCGACTCTTCGATGATCTGGTGCATGCGGCGGAATTCCTCCTCCACCTCCTGACCCGTGCCCGGCACGCCGAACTCGCCAGTGAAGAGCGGCTTCTTCAGGCTCTTGGCCGCCCGCACAGCCCACGCGACGCGGGCGGTATCCTCGCCATAGGCATGGACGCTGATGGCATCGATCGGGTCGTGTTTGAGGCTGCGTAGCATCTGGCGGAATTGCCGTTCATTGTCCGGAGTCCAAGTCCCCTCCCTCTCCATGTGCCACGCGGCGGGGCGCGGCAGGCTGTCCACAGTGAAAATCAGGCGCTTGCGGTCATGTTCCCTCACCGCCTTGCCCAATTCGGTGT
>JBILDG010000085.1:0-7534 GCA_044352715.1 Chthoniobacterales bacterium
AAGACGCCACTCCTGCCGCCCTGGCCGCCGAAGGCCTGCGCCTGCTCGACGATCCCGCCGCCCGCGCCCGCCTGCGCGAAGATTACGCCACCGTCCGCTCCCAACTTCTCGCTCCCGGCACCATATCGCCCGCCCAAGCGGTGCTTGATGCGACGAACATCCAAGTCACGGCTGAGGGTGAGCCTTGATGAAGGCGCGGAACCATTTGCCGGTGGGTTCGAGGATGCGGCGTTGGGTTTGTGCGTCGTAGGAGAAAAGCCCGAACTGCCCCTCCCAGCCTTCTTTCCACTCGTAGTTGTCGACCAGAGTCCACGGAAAATAGCCGCGCACATCGACGCCGTCGTTCATCGCGCGACGCATCTGGGCGATGTGCTCACGGATATAGCGGATCGCCTTCTGCTCGCTCTGCGTGCCGAGTCCGTTTTCCGAGATGACGACGGGCTTGCCGTAGCGTTTGTGCACGGCCGTGAGGACGTTGTAGAGCCCCTCGGGCACGATCTCCCAGCCGAGCTGCGTGTGGTTCGAGGATACTTCGCCGTGACCGCGGTTGAGGAAGCGTACGATGCTGGCGTCCTGCGCGTAGTAATAGTTCACCCCGATGATATCCATCGTGTCGGCGACCATGTCGAGGTGGTCGAAATTTTGCCGCTGCACGATGTTGTACACGAGCGCGGTGGGATCTTCCACCGCGTTGCGGCGCCAATCGGGCAGCGAGTAAATGCCCATGACCAAGGCATCGGGCCGCTCGCGTTTGATGATGACCGCGGAGTCGCGGAACATGTCGGCCGCGACGCGCATGGCGCGTTTGTAGCCGAAGGGATGAAGAAGCAGTCCCGGTGGCCAATGCCCGGCAATCCAACCGAGTTGCAGGGCGCCGTTGGGCTCGTTCTGCGGAACATACACGCGCACGTAGGGTTTCATCGCCCGGACCACGCGGGTCACGTGACGCTGCCAAGCCTCCGGCGCATCGGGGTGGAGGAAGTTCGAGCGCGTTTTCGCATCAGTCTCGTAAAGCCAATCGGGAAAGGTGAAATGCCAGAGAGTGACGATGGGCTCGATGCCGGCCGCGCGGAGTTGGCGTGCCATGCCCACATATTGCGCCAAGGCCCTTTCGTTGATCACTCCGGGGCGCGGCTCGATGCGGGCCCACTCGACACCGAAACGAAAATGGGTGACACCGATTTGCTTGAGCGCGGCGAGATCCTGATTGAAACGCGTCCAAGAAAACACGGCATCGTCACCGCGCACCGGCGCATGGCCCTCCTTGGCATAGACATCCCAGTCGGTCTGGAAATACATGGACGACCCGGGCTTCTCGCCGCGATCCTCGTTCTGGAAACTCGACGTGGAGGTGCCCCACCAGAACTTTTCCTTCGGCAAGGTCTTTGTCACCATAGGTTCGACCGGCGGCTTGTAGGGCCCCGGCGCGGTGACGCAACCGGTCAAAACAACGGACGCGACAAGGAGGACGGGACGGGTGGCTTGCAACATGGCCGGAACGATAGTTTAGTGCGGCCATGTTCGCAATGCCCCGCACCGCCAGCCTGATCTTGGCCCTCTTGCCCGCCCTCACGCTGGCCGCCATCGACCGCAACCTGCCTGACCGTCTGGAAATGCTCGATGGTTCCTCGCTACGCGGGCTCATTCTGCGCAACAGTCCGCACGAAGTCCTCTTGCAGACGGAAAAAAGCGAAATCCTTGTCCCGAAATCCGGAATTCGCCGTATCCACGACGGTCCGGATGACGACGTTTTCTACGCCGACATCACCAACCGGGGCGACCTGCCCTCCTGGCGCTCGATCGTGCACGACCTGCGCACGCACGATTCGATCCAATTTTTCGAGCAAATCCCGGCCACCTCGATCGACAACGGCCTCCTGCGCAATATCCCCTACCTTTCCTTCCGCGTGAACCGGCACGCCGAACTCAACGTCTATGGCGACCACGACAATCCGGCCGCGATCGAGTTCGGCATTTATGGACGCGGTCGTTTGACCGATCAAAAACGCCGTGTCTTCCGCGAGTTCATTGCCGGACATCTCGACACCCGCGAGGAAATTGCCGCGCTCTACAGCCTCGGTCGCGACAAACGCGAAGCCCGGGCCGGCCAGCTCGCCTTCCGCTTGATCAGCCCCGACGACCCCGACGGTTTCGGAGGTTGGTGGATCGTCGTTTACCATGCCGGCCGCTTGGAAAAGGCACGCGTGAACGACCGCGCATACGCCCGAGTCACCCTGCCCTTCGACCAAGTAAACCGACGCAACGGCAGTCTGCGCACGGACGCAGCCCAGACCAACCTGAGTTGGCTCAGCCGCAAGATGCATGAACTGACGGGACAAATCCCGGATCTGCGCGGCTTCTACCGCGACAAAGACGGCGTGTTCCGCCTCATCGGGTTCGACGGGGAATCTTAGCCGCGACAACCGAGCAGCTTGCGCTCGCGGATAATGCGGGCCACCTCGGCCGGCACACACTTTTCCCAACTCCGGTCGCCAAGGCGGAGCCGGGCGAGCACTTCGGGCGATTTGATGCCGAGGATGTCCTCGCGGTAGTCGCTGACCGGGACGATAAACTCATTCTCCCTAAGGTAGGCATAAAGGTGCCGCAGCTTGGGATCGACGCGCAGGTTGTCGGCCGTGATGATCGCACCGTCTGCCGCAAGCCGGGGATAAGCGTAGAGTCTCACGTTCGTTTTGAACAAACGCCCCAGACCCTCAAGGATGCCGCCCTGCAGACCACTGTAGTATTTCTCGAGGAAGATTTCCTCGAGACTGGGAACACCGAGTGCGAGACCGATCGACTCTTTCGTGTAGAGCGAAACGTAATCAACGAGCCGGAAATATTCCGCAAAGTTCGAAACCAGCACAGTCTGGCCGAGTGCACCGAGAATATCGGTGCGGTCCAGAAAGTCCTGCGGATCGAGTTCGCCCGTGCTCAGCAGGTTCTGCATGGTGATCTCCGCCAGGGTAAGCACGCCGCGCGGCGCCTGCTTTTCCCGCGGGGCAAAATCATCGTAGGCGCAACGCAGCATCTCGAAAGTGACATGGGTGACGGGACGGAAACTTCCGCGCTCGATCAGGACTGCACGCTTGTAGAGTTCCTCGGCCGGCTGCAGCACCTCGCCGTCGGCACGGAACATGGCCGCGCGACCCAATCCCTGCGCCACCAGCTGCAAACTCATCAACCGGTTGTCCACCGAGGTGAAATCCGGACCGCTGAAACGGATCATATCCACCTCGATACGCTTCGATGTTAGATCATCGAGCAGCGATCCGATCAATTTCTCCGGCTCGGCATGGTGCCGGAAAGCGCCATAGATGAGGTTCACGCCGGTGATACCCAGAGCTTCCTGTTGCGCGATATTTTCCGCGTCGAGCATGCGGACGTGGATGATGATTTCGTTGACCGGCCCGCGGGGCACGGACTGGAAACGGATACCCATCCAGCCGTGGGATTCATCGTGCCGGTGGTAGCTGCGCGCCGCCACCGTGTCGGCAAAAACAAAGAACGTCTTTTCCGCGCCGAATTTCTCGTCGAGACGCTCGCGCAGGAGCGAAAACTCGTGGTCGAGCATGCCGGCGAGCCGCTGGCGGCTGACGTAGCGTTCCACCGGTCCGTAAATGGCGTCGCTGAAAGTCATGTCATAAGCCGACATCGTCTTGGCCACGGTGTTGGCCGCCGCGCCGACGTAAAAGAACCGCCGCGCCACCTCCTGCCCCGCCCCGATCTCGGCGAAAGTGCCGTAGATGCGTCCGTCCAGATTGATATCCAGCGCCTTGCGGTTGACCTGCATGTTGAAATCGTTGGCGGCCATAAGCCGCGCATCATGGGTCCACAACCAACGCGCGGCAACGCGAAAGCCGGGCCATGATGGATGCTTGCCAGCACCGCGATTGTCCCGTGAGATGAACTGGACGCATGACGCAGCCGGCCAAAATTTCCCAAGCAGCCGCCCTGGCGGCGATGGGCGAGCGCAATCCCGTGAAGCGTCGCCGCGCTTTCCTGTTGCTCTGTCTGGTGCCGGCACTCGTCGTCCTTGCCCTCGTGTTGGTCTATCCGCTGTTTTACAACGTGGCCCTTTCGCTCTCCGACGCCGGCGTGGATCGCATGCGCCATTGGAGATTGGTCGGGTTACAACAATACGCTGCGGCCTTCCGCGAGCCGGAATTTTGGATCATCTTCAGCAAAACGATCATCTGGACGGTCGTCGGCACGGGCTTGCAAGTGGCGCTGGGAACGGCTCTGGCCTTGATTTTGCACCAGCAGTTCATCGCCGGTCAGTCGGCATGGCGGTTGCTGCTACTCCTGCCTTGGGCGGTGCCGCAATACATCGCCGCCCTGACCTGGCGCGGGATGTTCGACGGGGCGCACGGTGCGGTGAATTCATTCCTGGGCACGGTTTTCGGACTGCCGCCCATCGACTGGTTGAATTCGGCCTTCGAGACATTCACCGCAGCCGTTTTGGTCAACGTCTGGATGGGTTTTCCATTCATGATGATCGTGGCCCTCTCCGGCTTGCAGGCCATCCCGGCCAACGTCTACGAGGCTGCGCGCTTGGAGGGCGCCGGCGCGTGGTGCCAATTCAGCAAACTGACGGCACCATTGCTGCGCCCGGTCATGGTTCCGGCCGCCACGCTCGGCATCATTTGGAATTTCAACAACTTGAACGCCATCTGGCTCTTCTCCAATGGCGGCGCCCCGGATGACTCGACCCACATTCTCGTCTCCTACGTATACAAAGCCGCGTTCACTTATTACCAATACGGTTGGGCCGCCGCGCTCTCGGTGGTGATCTTCGTGATTCTGTTTTTGTTCGTGCAGGGCTTCATGCAACTGAGCCAGCCGTCAAAGTGACGCTTCAGCGCCCGAAATACCACCGCACGAGATCCGGTCCGGCGGCAATCCACAACAACGCCCCCGCCGCAAGATAAGGTCCGAAAGGAATCCTGCCATTCTCGCCCAAGCGACGGGTCAGCAACATCGCGCCACCGGCGACCGCTCCGATCACAGAGCCCGCCCCGATACAGAACAACGCCCCGGGCCATCCGAGAAACGCCCCGAGCGTGAGCATGAATTTCACATCACCGAAGCCCATGGCCTCGCGCGGCACGACGACAGCCCGGGCCGTTTCCCTCCAACCATCCGCGGCGGCATAAGTGACCTCGCGCCCGTCGCGTTCGACGCCATCGGATCGCAGGTGCCAGACACCGCCCCCGGCCAAGTGCAGCTCCAGCGTATCGCTCGGGCGGTAGAAAACTTCGTTGAGTTCCCATGGTTCCCCACCGAGCAGCAAGCGCGGGCCCGCAGGGTCGTTGTGAACGACGAATTCCTCGGCCGGCTCGAGCTCGAACCGTTTGCGTCCGAAAGCCAGTTTACCCAACTCCACCACGGCAAAGAGGGCGGCAAAGCCGGCACCGGCACCGAACAAACTCGCGCGCAGACGTTCTTCCCAATCTGCTCCCGGCTGCAACCCGGCGACCGACATGCTCAAAATCACCCCAACCACCGCACCGCCCAAAGTCAGACTGTCGGGCAGGATCATATGCTCCAAGTCGATGAACGTGCCGGCCACGAGCAATGCCACCAGCACCATGTAGGCCAGAGCCATGGCCGGCGGGAAGCTCCACCACAACCAAAGGAACAACCCCGCCGTGAGGAGTTCGACCAAGGGGTAACGCGCCAGTATGCCCGCCGAGCATCCCGCACAACGCCCGCGCAACCAGAGCCAGCTGAGCACGGGCAGGTTCTCGTACCACGGGAGGGAACGTCCGCACTGCGGACAAAATGAACGCCGCGGATAAGCCAGCCCGATCCCGCGCGGAAGTCGGTGGATCACCGCGTTGAGGAAAGACCCGCAGATGAGGCCGAAAACAAAGACGGTCGCTGACGCCGCCACCGGATTCATTCCTTGGGCAGTTTTTCCTCCACCATCTCGCAGAGCACGTGGAGCAGGAACTTCTGGGCCTCTTGGATGCGCGCCGTGACGGTGCCGGGAACGATCAATTCGATCTCGGCGGCGCCTTTGGTGAATCCACCGTCGCGCCCAAGCAAAGCGATCGTGTGCATCCCGCGCCGCCGCGCCTCTTCGAGAGCGGCCAGGATATTGCGAGATTTGCCGGAAGTGGAGAGACCGATGAGCACATCTCCCGCCTGTCCGAAGGCATGGACTTGACGCGAAAAGCTGTGGGCAAATTCATAGTCGTTGCCGATCGCCGTCAGCAGCCCGCCGTCCACCCCCAAGGCCATCGCCGGATAGGGACGCCGGTCGCCCAAGAAACGGCAGACAAACTCCGCCGCGATGTGCGCGGCATCGGAGGAGCTGCCCCCATTCCCGCACAGCATGAGTTTGTGACCGTCTTTCAACGCATCGAGAACGCAGCGGGCCGCACGGACTAGCGGTTGCTCCAAGTCATCGAGCGCGGCCAAAGTCTCGCGGGCGCCCGCGAGGGACTTTTGGTAATGCGTCATGGCATCGCCTCCGTCGCCGGAGCCGGGGTGGTGCGTGCTTTCATCGGAGTGCGAGCATCCCGACGGCACACAAGGTGAAGCAAGACAATTTCCTGTGGAGCACCGCCGTTTGACATCCGCAGGCAAACCTTCTTTCATGCGTCGCATGAATCTGCGCCCCGGCTTGCTTCTGGCCGCATTGCTCCTCGTTTCTTGCGCCGCCCCTCCACGGCCGGTCGAACTCGCTTCCGCTCCCGTGCTGCCGCTGGCCTTGGATAGCGACTTCGAATTCCGCAAGGTCAACCGGTTCCTCAACCAGCCCGCGCTTTTCGAACCCACACGCAATGAAATGCTCAACTTCGAGCGCAACCGTATCAACTACGGGGCCCTCTCGGCCGACGAACGCCGACAACGCGAGGGCACATATTTCAACATTTATTGGCGCGCCGCCCGCGCCGCCGATCTTACCGTGCGCCTTGAATACAGGCAGGAAAAACTCGGCAACTCCGTGCGCGCGCAAGAGGTCTCCTACGAGCAGGCCAAAGGCACCGTGAAAACCTCCTTCGCCGTCGCGGGAGACAATTACCTGTGGGACGGTCCGGTCACCGCCTGGCGATGCCTGCTGATCGAAAACAACCGCATCGTCGCCTTCACCCAATCTTATCTCTGGAAATAAAAAACCGTCCCGCGGTCCGCGTTTGACACCGTCCCGCAACGCCATCTAATTGACGCAACCTTGAGAGCTGTTTCCTCAGTGCAAGTCGGAGTAGCCGGACCCACCGCGTGGATACGCGTGGACGGTCGTGGATCTTTCCAAAACAGCACCGGCCTCAAAGACTTTGCCGCCGAGATGACGCGCCGCGGTTTGCAAGACTTTGTCGTCGATCTCAAAGATTGCGAGCTCATGGATTCCACTTTCCTGGGCACGTTGACCGGCATCGCCCTCAAACTCGGGCCCGCGGGCAGCCTCAAAGTGATCCGTCCCAACCAACGCAACCGCGAGGTTCTGCAAAATCTGGGGCTCGACCGTATCTTCACCGTGGTCGAGAACGCGACCATTCCCGCTCCAGCGGGCGAACTGCACGAC
>JBILDG010000086.1:0-7425 GCA_044352715.1 Chthoniobacterales bacterium
TCCGAAGACCAGCAGGTAGAGGAACGTTCTTTGCGGCAAAGGCAGACGAAAAATCGCCAGGACTGCGGCAAAAAACGCCAGCACCGACCAAATCGTGAAGTTCTCAACAAGCTTTTGCCAATAAAAGGCCGTGAACTCCCTGCCCAGCTCGATTGTCGAAACGCGCTCGGGATCGACCGGCTCAGGCGGCTTCTCCGGCGCGGTGCCCATACCCTTTCCCAAAGTTCGCACGATCAAGTCGGACAAACTTCCCGCATACTGCGTGCGGTTGATCGAATAAAAAAATCCCTCAGGCGTTCTCGTGTATCCCCAATTCATCGGCGGATTCGTCGAGGACGCAATTGGCATGTAGGCATAGGGAAGCAAGCCCGCGAAAACCATCACCGGCACAAGCAGAACGATTCGCAGGTCGGTCCTTTTCCATTTGAGCACAAGCAGGATGATCAACCCGAGCATGGCAAAATAGAAAAACCGCATCGCCGTCGACCAAGTTGTCGGGTCTTTGGAAAGCCAGGCGAATCCCAGATAGACAAGGGAGGCACTTACCACCGAAGCAACAAGCACCTCCCAAAACACGGAGCGGCGCACCAGCAAAGGCACCAGCAAAGGCAAGGGAGCCAAAGCCAGCGTCAGGTGATGGTTGCTCATGCAGAGCGAAAACGTGAAAAACGTCGCCAAGATGGGCGCATCTTTTTCCGGTCTTCTGACCCACCAGTAGAGGGACAACAAAAACAAACCCACGAGAAGACAGTGCAGCGTGTAGACCTCGGCTATCACCGCCTGTGTCCAGACAGAAAAGCTGAAGGCGAACAGCAATCCGAAACTGCCGGCAGTGAGACTTGAGATCCTTCCCGACACCGCATCTTGACCATCACCCCACCAAGGCCACATCCAGCGAAGCATGCTGGAGGCCAGCAATGTCGTGGCACCCGCTGCCAAGGCTCCGCACAAACCGCTGAAAATGTTGATCTCCCATGCCGCATTGCCCAGCGGCAACAATTGAAACAACCACGCCAACAACGTCCACAGGGGATACCCCGTCGGATGAGGCACGCCGAAATGCTGTGCTGCCACTATGAATTCCCCCGAGTCGAGCAACCCCACGTTCGGCTGTGACGTGTAAAAATAAACCGCGCCGCTAATCAGCGTGGTCACGAGGGCCACGAGCCAATCAGCCTTGATGAATAACGGGCTTGGCTGCCCTTGGGAGGACTCTTTGTTCACTTGCGACATATCTTTGATGGGGAAACGAGCAAACACTTTCTTGAGCCACGAGACAAGCGCGGTCGCGGCCGCCTCAACCCACCATTCCGGAGGCCATCTGGTGTAACTCGTCGGCCACCCGCTTGCGCTCGGCCGCATCCAGCCGGTCTATGAACAGAATGCCGTCCAAGTGATCCACCTCGTGCTGCATCGCCCGTGAGAGCAGCCCCTCAGCCTCGAATTCCACAGTCTTTCCCTCCAAATCCATTCCACGCACCAGCACGACGCAGGAGCGTTTCACTTCCCCGTGTATTCCGGGAATACTCAGGCACGCCTCGCCCTCCACATAATGCTCGGCCCCCAGCTCGATCTCGGGATTCAACAAAACTAAGGGCATATGCTTGTGGACGGGACGCACTTTTCCATCGACACGCAGAATACTGGGCCGCTTCTTCGCTTCTCTGACATCGATCACGACAATCCGCTTGGCCACACCGACTTGGTTGGCTGCCAAGCCGCAGCCTTCGTGTGCATACATGGATTCCAGCATGTCATCCGCCAACCGACGCAAATCGTCATCAATCTGCGTGATTGGCTCGGCTTTGGCGCGCAAAACGGGATGCCCAAGTTTGGTGATCTCCAGCATAATTTATTGATTGCTTGTTTCCGGCGGGCGGGCAAAGGCCGGGAGATTCCGGATACCCGCTTCCCGCAGTGCGTCAATAATCCGCACAATCACCCGGAAAGGCACACCTTCATCCGACTGCAATCCTACACCCCGCTCAGGGTTTGCTTGGTGCAACTCGCGCAACGCTGTTGCCAAATTGTCGAGCGTGACCGGTTGTCCATCGAGGCGGATCGTTTGCTCGTCCTGCACCTCGAGGATGGCCGGCTCCTCTTTGGTCTCCGAAGACGCCGCGGCTTTGGACTCCGGCAGGGCGATTTTCAGCTGAGGCAGGTTCTTTTTGAACGTCGTCGTGACGATGAAAAAAATCAGCAAGATCGCCAAAATGTCGATCAACGACACGATGACCACCACCGGCGCCCGCCGCTTGCGCGTATAGAATCGCATGGCCGTCACACTTTCGTCAGCGGCTTTCCGGATAGCACTTGGCCAGCAGGTCCGCCACGATTCCCTCCATGCTGACCGCCATGGTCTCGATCTTGCGCTGAAAATAGTTGTGCGCCACCAAGCTCGGTGCCGCCACCGCAAGACCGACAATGGTCGTGTTCAACGCCTCGGAAATTCCCCGCGCCACCGCCACCGGGTCGCCCGCCCCGCCGCCGCCGAGATTGGCGAAAATACCGACCAAACCGGAGAGAGTTCCGAGCAACCCGAGCAAAGGCGCCACGCCGGTGGCCATTTCGAGCAGGGCCAGACCACTTTCCATTCGCACGACTTCGTGGCGTGCCCTCACTTGCACCGCTTCGACGTTTTCCTGGCGAGGCCAATTCAAATGCTGCAAACACACCGACACAACTCGTCCCAGCGGGGAATGACTTTCCCGCGCCAATTTCGCGACAGACTCCAAGGATTCCCCCGGCTGCAACGCGTCCACGGCATTTTCCAAACCCGGAGGAATGATCAGATTTTCACGCAAGGCCCGGGCCCGCAGAAGAATCACCGTTCCCGCTCCAATGGACAGCATCAGCAGCAGGATCATGAAAAAACCGCCCTGCACAAAAAAGTTCACCGCTCCGGACAATGCTTCGGTCATTTTACTGGGTAATAATACTGAATGTGTAATCGATCTCGATCTGGCCGCCATCCAACGTCGGCAAAATGTCGGGCGGAATCGGCGGAATCTCGGCTGCCAAGATAGACTCCAGCGTCACGATTTCAAAACTTTCATTCGAGGTGTTCGACAGCACTCGCGGACGCCGTGCTTTGCCGTTGCGGTCGATTGTGAAAACCACCGAAACCGTGCCATAGGTGAACAGATCCATGCGGTGGCCTATGTGGTAATACCAACTCGACCCGATCGCATCGCTGATAGCTTTGCGGTAGCGTCCCAACGGCGTGGCCATCGAAGCCACTGCAGCTTTTCCGCGATTGCTGACGCTCCCGCTTAGACGCGTCGGGCGTGCCTGGCGCTGATAGGAGGGGCGACTCGGCGGTGGCGCTGGCGGCGGAGAACTGTCCTTCTTCTCTTTGGAATCCGGCTGAGGTTTGGCTAAGGCCAACAAGGCATCAGTTTCGGCCTGTTGCTCCTTGTCTTCGGATTTTTTTTCCTCGGACTGTTCCGGTTGCGGAGGAACCGGGGGCGCGGGTTGCGATGGTGGAACCTCCGGCGCAGGCGGCGCTTCCTCAGGCTTGGCCATCGCCAACTCTTGCTGCTCCAGTTCCATGAAAGGTTGATCCTTGCCGTCCTGAGAGGGCAATTCGGCTTCCCCGGTAGCCGCGTCCAGCGAGGCCGCAGCCGTGTTGCGGTCGGATTCGAAAGGCGCCTGCTCGGGGGGATTGCTCTCCGGCGCCGAAGTATCGACAAACGTCGGCTTTTGCAGCGGCGGAGGATCGACAATCGTGATCTCAATCTCCTCGATCTGTTCCGGCGGCGGCGTGGGGTCGAGGATGTAAATCGTGGCCACGGTCAAAACAATGACCAGATGGATCAGCAAAGAGATCAGCAACGCCCAACCGACAAGACGCTTCGATTCACGCCGCTCCAGCAAACGTGTCGCGCTCATGCTCTACCCCTTCCCTCGGTCATTCGTGCATGATGAAACAGATATTGCTGCGCATAGCCAGCATAGGGTCCGAAACGATTGGCCAAACGCTTCTCCAAAACATGAGGCGATACTCTTTTGCGTCCGCGCCAGTAACTGCGCTTGAGGATGCGCTCGATCCATGTATCCACCGGAAAAGCCGCCAAGCGTCCAAAGCCGAAGAGCATCGCGCAATTCGCCACCTTGCGCCCCACCCCCGGCAGATCACAGAGCGCCTCACGCAGCGCCCCGTCGTCCATCAACGACAACGCCGCCAAATCCACCTCGCCCGAAGCAACACGCTCCGCCGTCGCCCGCAGGTTTTTTGCCCGATAGCCCAGACCGCATGCACGCAAATCCAACTCGCTCGCGCCAGCGATAGCCGCTGGCCCCGGGTAAGCCCGCAAATCTGTCCCCCGCAAAGGCCGCCCGAACCGCCCTCGCAACGCCAGCGACATTTGACGGATGTGGGCGACTTGTTTCATCGAGGAGGTAATGAACGTGGCAAGACACTCCCACGCCGGTTGGCGCATGATCCGCAACCCGCGGCAAAAGTCCAAAGATGCACGCATGGTTTCATCCTGCGGAAAGCTCGCATAGATCTCCCGCAAATCGTGATCCATCGCAAAATATCGTGCAACCTCGCCGGAATCGCCCTCGAGCACGTGCAGCGTTCCGCGTGATTCCTTCACCACGGCGTAGGTGTCGTCGGCGAGACCCTCCCAAGCGCCATCCGCACGCTCTCGCCAATGGAACACCTGACCGCACTCCAACGTCGCCCGCAGGTTGATCATCGCCGAACCTTACATCAATTTGACCGGAACAGAAAATTCCAGACGCGACCCGCCGATTGCCCACGACGAAACCTCGAACCCAATCAGCAACGCCTTGCGAACATGCAAAGACTCGGCCACAGCCAATCCTAGCAACCGTGCCGCAAGCAATCCCAAGTCGGGTTGATGCCCCACCAGCATCACTGAAGAAAACTTTTTGTATGCCGCGATCTCCCCGCAAAACGTCTCGGGCAGCATCCCGCACGCCGCCCACGGCACTTCAATCAACTCGGCACCGGAAAGCCTTTCCGCCACTGCATCCGCCGTTTGTCTGGCCCGGATCACCGGACTCGACAAAATCAACTCCGGCTCGATTCCATGCCGGGCGCAAAAATTGCCGACCTTGACCGCTTGCTCCTCGCCTTTCGGCGTAAGGCGACGCGAGCGATCGCTCGTCGCTCGCGTCTCGGCCTCTGCGTGGCGCAGCAGATGAAGCTTCATGCCGCAGTCACATCACCATGCCGCCATCGACGACGAGTGTTTGTCCGGTGATATACGCGGCCTCCGAACTGGCCAGATACGCAACCGCAGCCGAAATATCCTCCGGCGCGCCGAAACGACCGAGCGGGATCCGCTCGACCACCGCCGTGCGAATGCTTTCGGGCAACACATTGGTCATGTCGGTCTCGATAAACCCGGGCGCAACCGCGTTCACGGTGATGCCACGGCCTGACAACTCCCGGGCGATGGTTTTCGTCAGTCCGATCAATCCCGCCTTGCTAGCCGCGTAGTTGGCTTGGCCGGCATTACCCATGATGCCGCTGACGGAACTAATGTTGATGATACGGCCGCTGCGTTGTTTGGCCAGAGGGCGCTGAATGGCACGGATGAAATTGAAAGCACCTTTCAAATTCGTATTCACCACCACATCCCAATCTTCCGAACTCATGCGCATGCTCAACCCGTCTCGGGTCACACCGGCGTTGTTCACCAAAATGTCCACCTTTCCGAAATCTTTGAGGATCGTGTCGGCCAGCTCTTGGACTGCATTGAAATCCGCCACATCAACCGCATAAGCCTTCGCCGCGTCGGGGTGAGCCGCATTGATCGTCTCCGCCGTCTTGGCTGCGTTGCTTTCCGTGCGGCTTACCACGGCAACCTTCGCGCCTTCCTCCGCGAATTTATTGGCGATGGCTTCGCCGATTCCCCGCCCCGCACCGGTTACAATGGCCACTTGTCCTGCAAATCGTTTGCTCATAGGGCGCTGATAAAACACCACCCACCCCCGCCAGCGCAAATCCTAAGACCGCTCTTTCCGCCTTGCCGGCGGCGGTCTGCTGACGAAGATTCCCGTCTTTCCATGATCAAACCGTTCAGCCTTTTTCTGGCCCTTCGCTATTTGAAGCCCAAGCGCACTTTTTTGAGTCTGATCACGGTGATTTCGATTCTCGGAGTGACTCTGGGGATTATGGTTCTGATTTTGGTGATTTCGGTCATGACCGGATTCGAGCAAGAGTTGCGGCGAAAAGTCTTGGGCTTTGACGCGCATCTAGTGGCCGGCGGCGAAAACGTCCTCTTTGATTGGTCTGAACAGGCCGATAAAATCAGCAATGTCGAGGGGGTAACCGGAGTGGCTCCCTTTGTACAAGGGCCCGTGCTGGCGGAGTTTGCCAGTCGCCGCATGGCTCCGAAAATCCGCGCCATCGACCCCGAAGCTGAAGGAACTGTCACCACATTGAAGGACTTCATCGTCGCCGGTGATTTCCGACTCGAGGGAAACGACACCGTGATCGGCTCCGCTCTGGCCAACATACTCGGCGTCGGCGTGGGCGACACCATCACTGTTTATTCGCCCGGCAACCTTGAGGAGATCGTCGACGAAATCAACAAACTTGAGGAAGGCAAAGACAAGAAAAATACGGCCGGACAACTCCGCGAAATGATTCTGCCGCTCGAACTCACCGTCACCGGCATCTTCGAATCAGGCCGCTACCTCTATGACTCTGAATTCCTGCTCGTTCCTCTGCATATCGGACAGGAAATCTACGGTCTCGGGGACGGTGTGCATGGGCTCACCATCAAAACCGTCCATCCCTATCAAGCGGCCGCCATTCGCGAGGCCATCTACGGGACGACCGGTCCGGAGATGCGTATCTCCACATGGATGGATATGAACCGGGAGCTCTTCGAAGCGATCCACATGGAACGCAACGTAATGTTTTTTATCCTCCTTTTCATCGTGATCGTGGCGGCCTTCGGAATCATGAACACTTTAATCACCGTGACGGTTCAAAAAACGCGCGAAATCGGCATCCTGAAGGCTCTCGGCGCACGGACAGGACAAATCATCGGCGTCTTCGTCGGCCAAGGGATCGTCGTCGGCATCTTTGGAACACTCATCGGTCTTGGCACAGGGGTCTGGCTCGTGCAATACCGCAACCAAGTAAGCCAATGGCTATCCGGCGTTCTTGGCATCGAAATCTTCCCCAAGTCGATCTACCAATTTTCTGAGATTCCCGCCGAAATCGTCCCTGCCGATATCGCGATTATCTGCGCCAGCGCATTTGTCATTTGCACCGTCGCGGCCATCATTCCAGCCTGGTTTGCCGCGCGCATGGATCCAGTCAAAGCCCTGCGTTACGAATAAACTTTCAGCGCAGCAAAAAATACCCCGCCACACCGCCCGCGAGAATGGTCAACGCGGGGTTGATGCGCGTCAAAGTCAGTGAGACGGCGACGGCCG
>JBILDG010000004.1:0-23010 GCA_044352715.1 Chthoniobacterales bacterium
GAAAACGGCGGTCGTGCCGTCTTCGAGATTGGTTGCTATCCAGAAATCCGAGAGCACGGCGCGGGTTTCGCCAATGACCGCATCTGCCGTCCCTGGAGGTTCTTCTCCGCCCAGCTCGGGATTGATCCAAGCCTCCACCGTGTCCGTGCGGTCGTCGGGAGCAGTGTGTTCGCCATAGGTGATGCGAGCGACCAGCAGATAAGTTCGTCCCGACTCGGCTTGGATTTTGGAGCGGGGGCCGGAGAGCCGGAAGTAGGGGCCGTCGGATCTCTCATTATTGCAAACTCCGAGGGACAGGTTGTTCTGCCCGAATTTCAAAATGGCGACCGATTGATTGTTGATCTCCCCGGTCAGACAGAAGAGAAAGCTGATCCATAAGGTCGAACCCGGTTTTCCGAAAGCCTCCGGTTTGTCCGGATTGCGCAGTTCTTCAAAAGGGTCGCCGCCCTGGCTTTTGTAGAGCTGGTAAATTGCCGAGTTCCCGGCGGGTGCGAGCGCGGCATTGCCCTGAACTTTCAGTTTGCCGGTTTCGCTGTATTCCAAGCCGGGAGCGACGACCGTCAGTGCTTGCCACCCGGCCATCGTTTTTGGTGTCACGAAGCCAGTGCCTCCTTCGCTTAGCACAGCCCCCTGCTTGGTCTCATCGAATCCGGGATCGGTCGTTCCCGCCGGATAGTCGAAAGGTTCGTAGGCGATGAGGCCGGCAAAGCATTGAGCAGAGGCAAAAGCAAAAACTGTTCCGAATGCAGAAAGCAGAAGCCGGGTCATTTTTTTATTTTTCATCAATGGATATTTCATAAATTTCATTTAGGTAGGCCGCGAATAAAAACATGGGGTGGTCGAGATCCGGCATCACTTGCCGTCAGAGATTCGGTGTGTCCGTCAAAAAAAAGCACATTGGCTCGTGCGCCCGTGTGGCGAAAAGACATATGAGACACAGCTTGGATCCAAGAAGTGGTTTTTGCATCGGCCATAAGAAGTGTCTGGGACGGAAGAGCAACTGAGACCAAAGGGTCCGAGGTCGCTCCAATGTTGTCACCCACCTTGCTGTTGATGCCGTAGCTGCGTAACTTTTGGGGATCTCCTCCATCCCGGAACACCGAAGGGCAAAGGAGGCACGTTTTTCTAAAAGGGGGACCGCCGAGAATCTCTCCGCTGGCAGCAGTAACGTTCACGTAGCGCGCAAGCTTGCTTATCCCCCCCAGGCCATCAGCCATCCCACTCGGATATAGTCCATTGTGGTCCGCAGCGAAACCCTGCACCCCACCCGCGAGCACCCTGAGATTCGACAGGCAAGCCGCCCCTTGCGCACGTATTTGTGTGTCTTTTAGGTAAGAAAGCAGCAAGGCCGCCAGAAAGCCCACGATGGCTACCACAACAAGCACCTCGACCAGGGTGAATGCGAGCTTTGGAAAATTCGGGCGAAGTTGCATGGGGGGAGAGGCTCGCAAACTTAGACAAGGGCCATCGGACGCCCGTCCTGCCGCCAGCCCGACAGCGATGAGCAGACCTCCTTCATGGGGACGGCATCGACGGACAGCCTCCCCGGGTTAGCGGAGGGCAGAAGGAGTTTCTGCACCATGAGTTCTGCTGCGGACTGCGCGATCTTCTCCAGGTCGATCGCAAAGGGCAGTGTGGGAAGGGCGAACGACAGGGGCATCTGCAGATTGGTCTGCGCGGCGAGCACGGGACGGTAATCGGTTATTGCCAGCATGCTGGCCAATGCTTGCGCCGTGATATCGTCCTGAACAACCAAGCCGTCCGGTCGGTCGGCTTCCGGTAGCTTCAGCAGATTCTCGGCAAACCGGCGCTCCAGGACAAAGCTGCCGTCTTGCGATTGGGTGCAGACCGTGCTGTGGAATTTCACGCCCTGGTTTCGAAGTTGCTCGTCCACAACCACGAGCGCAGCCCGCAGGCTTGGAAAGTAAAACTCCTCCGGGTCGAAAGGCAGAACGTAGAGAATGTTCTTGCAGCCTTTGTGCATGAGGGCATTCACAGAATCGTGCACAAACCCGGCTAATCCGATATTCACACCGAACTCCACGCGCTCCCAAGCCACGACACCGCAAATCGGAATCTTCTTCGTCACCAAGCGGGTCGAGGTGGCAATGATGTCGAGCATCCCTTCGTTGATGTCGTCGTCCAGTCCGGTGAAGTCAGCCGCCGAACGTTGCAGCACCTCCGAAGGGTGTTCTGCGGACGGGGAAAGCATGTAAACGCGATCAGAAATACCGTAAGCGTGAATGTGCTTGTGCAGATAGTGGGTGATGATCGCACCGAAATAGCTGCGGGTGATCGGCTGCATGACAAGGCCGGCGTGCCAGATCGTCCGCTTGGGATTCAAGGGATAAGGTCGCAGAACAAAGGTGCCCGACCGTTGCTTCCGCCTCACCACTCCATCCTCCGCCAGCCATTTCATCGCGGCATCCATTGTTAACGAGCAGATCTGCAACTTCGCCGTCAACTCACTCTGCGTCGGCAACCTTGTTCCTTCTCTTCCTCCAAGACTGTGAATCAGACGGAGGACAGTCCGGTAGGCATTTAAAGTCGCGGGGTTGCGACTGATTTTCAGCGAAGAACTCATCTAATCAGCCACCTTCTCTGATTCAGCGCGGAAAGTCAATTTAAATATTCTTGTTGACAAGATTTATTTATTACGCATCCTTTAATCAACGGTCCGGGAGCGATCTGAGATTTCTCATCAGCGAAACTCCCCGTGGCTACCACCCCCGAACACGAACAAACGGAAATTGAAATGTATAGACCCCTCCTAGCAATAATGCTTTTTGCCTCACCGATGCATGCCGGACTTCTTGATTTGAGTCCAAAAAACTGGACGCTGCGCTCCGAAACCGGCGATCCGGGAACGCTGGTTGCGGACCAAGGAGCTCTGATCCTGCAATTCGACGCCACAGTGACGCGCGAATACCAATTTGGTCAAGTCCGCCAGCGCCAGGCGGAGTATTCCTTGGATTTAGTTCAGCCGGTTCGGTTGACCCCGGAGCAGAGCCGGATATTTTTTACCGCCCAAGGCATGCGGCAACCCTACAGCCGACAAGATGACAGCTTCGTTCTATACCCTGTCATTCGCGACGAATCAGGGGAGGAGTTCGTCTACACGCCATATCCCGAGACCTTTCTCGGGCAGTCGGCCCGCTGGGACATCCCGCCGGAACGCTGGCAGCGCTGGCGTTCGAGTTACTTCTATGCTAACGAAGCCGGCGGCACGGCGACGGACATTTTTCAGGCCGAGGGGGGCGACGGCAACAACTGGCCGGACGGCGGGCTCGATTTTGTCGGGTTCAAGCTGTTGGTGAGATCGTCAACGGACGGCAAGAAGCTCGGTGGGCGGATCGTGCTTACCGAGGTCGCGTTGGGCGGCAAGATCGTGCCGGAATACATCCCTTACATTTTCGCGGGCAACGCGTTGAAGGACCAGGGCTCCTACCAATTCTCGTACGAACTTCGCAACGAGTTTCAGGAGGCCCCGGTGGCGGAAGGGACCGAAACGTTCGTGTTCGATCCTGCCGATCCGCTTTCCGCCAGCCGCAGGCTTTCCGTGCCGCTGGGCGCGGCGGAAAACTACTGGATTCGCCACGCACTGACCGACAGCGACGGCAGGAATGTCGCCACCGGGACGTCACGCTGGCAGAACGAAAAGGATTTGGGGGGGAAGCTCGCCCCGGCTGACCTTTCCCAGCCACCGGCGGTCGGACACCTGCGGGTCAATCCCGATGCGCATACCAAAGGCATTTACGAGCAAACCGATCCGTTCAGAGTGAATGTTCGCGTCTTCGCCAAAGGGCGTGCCGGTGACTTCAAGCTGCATTGGGAGTTGCTCGCTTACAATCAGGGCATGTATTACAAATCCTATGACACCGTGATCGGTGACGGCACCCGCACCTTCACTTTGCCGGAAGGGGGCCAGACCGACCTTGTTTTGGACCTGCCCCGCGAGGCGGACCAGGACGCCTATCGGCTCAAGCTCCGCCTTGAACAGAACGGCAAGACGGTGGACGACTTCAACTATGTTCTGGGATTCAAGACCGACTTCAGCCGGCCCCTCGCCAGCCGCGCGGGCCGCAAGCCCGACCGCCAGGAAGTCAAGAAAAGCACCTATTACCAGACCACCTTCAAACACCCCTCGTTCAACCAGCCGCAGAGCCTGGAGGAGGATCTCGCCGGATTCGAGGAATACCTGCGCGAGAGCCGCCAGATGTCGCCCAAGTCAAACATCATGCTGGATGTGGCGAACTTGGAGGTGCTGCCGGGCGTTTACAATTTCAAGGCTCTCGACCGCTACCTCGACCTCTGTGCCGATTACGGCATGAAGGCAACCGTCAGCTTCCGCCATTACGACCTGTTCGGCGAGTATAACTGGCAGAAATATACCCGCCAACGCTCGTTCGACAATGTCGAGATCAACCAGCACAACTACGGCAGCTTCGATTTTTCTGACACCCGCATCGCAGACGCCTGGAAGGACGCGGCCCGCAAGGTCTGGCTGCGTTACAAGGAGCATCCGGCATTTCTCGGCTATTACTTCTACTCGGTGGCCGGCGAGCTGTCGGTGATCGACAAGCCCTGGCACGGGATCAACGTCGGCCACAACCAAGCCAGCGCCACGGCATTCCAGAAGTATCTGAGCGATGAGCTGAAACTGTCGCTTCAAAACGTCAATGACCGCTGGGGAACGTCCTATAAGAGTTGGGAGGAGATCGAGTCCCCTCAGCCCACCTTCGAACTGGGCGCAACACCAGATTTGCGCATGCAGTGGATGGACTTCTGCGAATTCAAAAAATACCAAGACGAAAGATTCTGGTACGAGGAGATCGTGCGGGACGTGCGCGGCTTCGACGACCATCATGTGATCATCTGTCACAACGGCGTGCATATCCCGACGGCGAACTACGGACTGCAGGACTACAGCCACAATGGCGGCAACCACTGGAAACAGCATGAGAAGGCGCTGCAGGCCGCCTGGGAAAAAGGCACGGGACAGATCACCGAGCCGCACAATCCCCACTACTGGGGACAGCACGGCGACCCGCAGGAACGGGGCTGGGTGCTCGACCATTCGGTCTACTGCATGCTCGCCCAGGGCGGTGGTGGCTGCGCCAATCTTGGCACCTACTGGCTGAACCGGCCGCCGCGCCTCGTAGATCACTACGGCGGTTCGTTTTCCTATGACCGGGCCGAGAAGTTCAAACCGATTCTAAACGAACTGGTCCAGACCCGCCTGGTGATGCCCTCCTCGAAAGTCGGCGTCCTGCACGATCCGGCCACGCTCTTCGCGAAGCACCGCACCATCTTCCACCAACGCCTGCAGGACCTGCGCCGCTGGTTCGAGCTGCTGAAGACTGACGGGATTGCCTATTCCGAAATGGTGCTGCCCAACGGCGAGTGGTCACCCGATCTCGAGACCTTCAAGCTGCTCGTGCCCAACGCGCTGGACGAGGTGATGAGCCGCCGCAACATCGACAAGCTCAATGACCTGGTGCGTGCCGGGGCCAAAATGGTGCTGCCGGCCAACGTGGGCCGCTATTCTGCGGATGAACCCGGCGAGCAATTCGTTCTTCTGCGTGCACTGGGCATCGAGCCTCCCTCCGGCCCGTTTGACACAACGGGAACGAATATCAGCGCCACCGTAGACGCGGAGAACCCCGTGTTTCCGATTGGCGAAAAACTCGCCTTCTACACGACCGAACAGCAGAAGGTCGAATCGCAAGGCGAATTGGTTAGCAACAAGGCCTCGTTTTGGAAATGGCCCTATCGCTGGCTGCCGGTGTCCGATTACTTCGGGGTGTTTTCGGGGAACATGAACACCAATGGCCGGGTCATCGCCCGCTTCGCCAACGGCGCGGTTGCCCTGAGTCTTCATGAGATCGGTCACGGCGAGGTCCTGGTGCTGTGGGGAACACTGGACTACAAGCCCGAGCTTGCCGAAGGCTTCATGGCCCGGGTTGCCGCATGGGCCGGAGCGACCGCCCCGGCCGATGCCAATCCCATGCCCTTCATGTTTGAGCTCAGTCCCATGGACGGCCGATTGCGCCACTACGCCGTGATCTACGAGACCGTTGCGGGAACGCACACCCAGCGTATTCCTAACATTCCTGACGGGACCTACTGGGTTGACGACATGGTGACCGACCGCCGTTTCGGAACCTACACGGCCGCAGAACTGCGCGAACACGGAATGGAAATCAACATCGATGACACCATCACCCCCCTGCGCATTGTCCGCTTTATCAATGTCAAGGACTCCATTACCGGGAATCAGTGGAGGGAGAAGTATCGGATGCCGAAAGGAACAAACCAATGAAGCCCTCATCTCACTTGTTGAAAGGACTTCTGTGCCTCGCATTTCTGCCCTTTTGGGTTGATGCGGCGGATCCTCAGGAGAAACCGCTGCCCCGGTGGGTTCTAACCCACTCCATGGGTATGATGCCGGCGACCAACTGGTATGGCGCGAACGGGCTGTTTCCGCTGACCGAATACGCCAAGTCGCGGTCGGGGGATATGTTCACCCGTATCTACGGCGGCCAATACCGTGCGTTGCCTCTTGGTTTCATGCACTGCTTCACCAAGCCGGACGGCACCTACGATTTCAACGACTGCTTCGTGAATCCGTTGCCGATGCGCCCGGAGCTTTCGGTCAAACCCGAATACCTGGCCGACCGGTATCGCTGGGATCTGGAATGGGCCGAACGCATGGGCGTGGACGGCTTCGGCTGCCTGCTCTCCAGCAATGAAGTATCTAAGAAGCATGCGGAGAGCTGGTTCAAGGCCATGGAGGCCATCCTGCGGGAAAAGCCGGATACGAATCTGCGGGTGACCCTCATGTTCAGCGGGCACGATTTGCCCGACGCCAAGGAGCCGGGACGCTACCAGTGGATGAAAGATTTTGCCGCAGAGTATAAGGACAGCCCTGCTTGGCTGCGCCACAACGGCCGCATCGTGCTGATGGGCTACCGCAGCATGATGACCTGGGATGGAAAAGAGGGGGTCGAAGTGGAGCAGGCCCGCAAAGCGGTGGAAGCGCACCGGAGTTTCATCAAGTCCCTCGGGCTGGGAGATCCGATTTTCGTCTTCGACGGCACCGAATACGTGCCGGGCGACGTCAGCTATATGTCGATCAAGCCGGATCCCAAGCTTCTGGCGCCCGTCGCCGAGGAAGTCTGCAAGGCCTTCGATGGCTACATGGTCTGGGGCGGAGTGATCCCGGATGAGATCTATCAGCGCAACTACCCGGTGATCGCCGATGCGGTCAACCGAGCCGGCAAGGCCTGGGGTATGCCAATCATCAACATCCACAGTGGCATCGGCCAGTTCTACATCAGCAGGCCGGGCGTACAACGCCTGATCGACACATGGGACTTCGCCCATAAAACCGGAGCGCAACTGGCCCAGATCGTGACTTGGAATGACTCCAATGAAGCCACGAGCTTCGTCCCGAGCGTCTCTCTCAACTACGCCTTCACATCCCTAAACGCCAAGTTCGTTCATCGCTTCAAGCATGGCGAGTTCCCGGAGCCGACCGAAGACACGATTTACCTCTTCTACCGCAAATACCACCCGGATGCCGACCCCTACCTGTATCCCCGTGCCACCGTCGAACGCGACCGCTCCGTCTGGGGCGAAACCGACGACATGCTCCACGTCATCGTCTTCGCCAAGGACTCCGGCACAATCATGATCACTGGCACCTCCGAGGGCACAGTGGAGCGGGAGTTAAAGAAAGGCTTTAACGAGTTCAAGCTCAAGACCGCCGTCAACCAGGAGATTGCCGCCCGCATCTATCGTTCGGGCACTCTCCGGCACGAACTGATCTCCCCGGAAAGGGTCACTGATCGCCCCTACCGCGAAGACCTCATCCCCTGGGGCTGGAGCAGCGACTGCCGGAAGTTCTACGACATGGATTTCGGAAAAAACTTCCGCCCCATCTCCTACTACTCCGAACGCTACAAAGACGGCATCCCCGACTGGTTTCGGTTGCACTACTTCGGCACCACCGAACTGCCAAAGGGTGGCCTGCCCACCGACGACCCCGACAAAGACGGCGTAGACAACCTGCACGAGTATCTTCTCGGCGAAGACCCCACGCAGCCCAACCCCGTCTATGAAATCGGCTATGTGTGGGATGAATGGCGGCAGGCCTTGAGCGTCGTCACAAACCAGCCCTACGTGGACCGGATAAACCAGAACCCGTATCCCGATAGAAAAGGCAAGCTCGTCCACACTTTTCTGTATCAGAAGGGGGACAATCTGGACGGCCTGTATCCCCACATGAACAAGTGGCATAACAAGGGTGCCTTCATTGGATGGTCGCTGCGCCAAGGGAGTGTGCCCGCGTATTCCCTGAGCGAAGACAACGGCATCGCCATGAAGCTTCCGCCCGATTGCGCGGGCATCTACCGGTTCTGGAGCCCGCTGGAGGGCAAATTGCGCTATACATGCACCGTCAAGGGAGACCTGAAGGCTTCGGTGAACGTCTATGTCAAGAGGGGCAACGAGGAACTATTCGCCGGAACCTGCGAGGCCGGCAAGGAACTCACTGCGGAATTTGTCTTGGAGACAAAAAGGGGCGACCGGATCGATTTCATCGTCAAAGCGGACGGGATGCAGGGGGCAAAAGTAACGATGTATCCGAAGATCGAGAAGTGCCCATGAACCCAGCAGGACACCGGTTCGCGATGATCGAGTCCTGTAAGGTGGAGTTTGCAGGCCCTCATGGAGGAAAAGTATAAATATGAAAGCAACTTCCGTAAGCTCCTTGCCGCACAAACGCCCGCCCCGCATCCTGCTGCGTTCGTCGTGGCAGACGATCAACATCGGCGACATCGGGCATACGCCCGGGGCGCTCGCCACGATTGAAAGGTATCTGCCGGAAGCCGAGCTGCGGCTATGGCCCTGCGATGTCAGCCATGGTGTCAGGGAAATGCTCCTGCGGCGTTTTCCCAAGCTCATCATCGTCGAGGGCGAGGAGGCCTTGAGGGCGGCCCTGACCGAATGCGACTTCCTACTCCATGGCTCCGGCCCCAACTTGGTCATGCCACCCGCCATCGAGCAATGGACGCGGGAAACCGGCAAGCCCTACGGCGTGTATGGCATCTCGTTGCCGCCCCACCTTGCCACGGAACGCGACATCGGGTTGTTGAGCAACGCTCGGTTTGTCTTCTTCCGTGACAGCGTGTCGTTGCAAGTCGCCAAGGACAAGGGGGTGGCTTGCCCGGTGATGGAGTTCGGTCCGGACGGCGCGTTCGGCGTGGACGTGCGCGATGATGCCAAGGCGGTCGCCTATCTCGCGCAGAACGACCTCGAAGACGGCCAGTTCCTCTGCTGCATCCCCCGCTATCGCTATGTGCCGGAGTGGGTGATCCCCCGGAAAAACAAGGTCATCGACCAAGCCAAGCACGACCACAACCAGAAGTGGAAGGAACACGACCATGCCCCTCTGCGCGAGGCCATCATTCAGGTCGTGCGCGGGACGTCGATGAAGGTAATCATCTGCCCCGAAGACGAAACGCAGATAGAGCTCGGCAAGGAGATGCTCTTTGACAAGCTGCCCGAGGACGTGCGCGCAAGGAGTATCTGGCGCTCCGACTTCTGGCTCACCGACGAGGCGCTCAGTATCTATGTCCGCAGCGCGGGTCTGTTTGGGAACGAGATGCACAGTCCCATCCTCTGTGTTGGCAACGGCATCCCCGCCATCGTGTGCCGATGGGACACCCAGACAAGCAAGGGCATGATGTGGCGCGACATCGGCCTCGGGGACTGGCTCTTTGATTTCGATAACGAGGCCGACGTCAAAGCCATGCCCGGTGCCGTGCTTGCGATGGCAAAGAATCCCGTGGCGGCCAAGGCCAAGGCAGCCACGGCCCGCGAGTTCGTCCAGCAACGGCAGCGTGAAACGATCGAGGTCCTCAAGAAGCAACTTGCCGCCAGATGAGACACGAGGGAGGTCTTTCGGCAAGATGATGCCATTCTAAAAAATTCCCATCACCTGTCAGATTATGAGTCGGATTTTATCCTTGTGCTCCGCGTCTCCATGTGGGGAATCGCCGGAGCCGGCGATCGAGATTGGCAAGGTCTTGATGGTTCGTGATGACTTGGCATCCGAGCCCCGGCCTGCGGATGCCGGGTATTTTGATGTCCTGCGCAACGGATGATTCCGGGATTTTCCAACCCAAGACGCGAAAAACCATGACGAAGCTTTTTTCTAAATTCGTCGTCGAAGATACGGTCGTCCGCTTCGATTCGTGTGCACAAGGAACGGGCGCACCGCAACTCTCGCTCCACCCGAAGGGAATGGCTCCGGTGAAGCACCGCATGTTCCTGCCATCGGATGTGGAGATTCGCGGCCTTCCGGCGCAATGGCAGCCGATTCCTGCTTGGGCGCTGGATTCGCTCGTCCAACTGAAATGCATGGAGACAGGCCCGGTGGGATCGTTCGCTCAAGGCCGCACGATGAGGGCGGGGCCATCCACGGAAGGCCTGGTGTTTAAGGGGCAGAAGGCGATCAAAAAAGCGGACATCACCACGGTGATTACCACGCTCACGCACCCCTTGGAACTGAGCTGCAAACATGTGCTGCAGTGGACAGACTCCACACCAGTATTTTCCAGCCGGGTCCAAGTGAGCAATGCCGGGAAAAAACCGGTCACCATTGAGATGCTCTCCAGCTTTTCGCTCGGGGGCATCACTCCCTATGCCCATGACGATGCGCCCAACCGGATCGCCGTGCATCGCTTCCGTTCGTCCTGGAGCGCGGAAGGTCGGCTCGACTCGCAGGATATCGAGAGCCTGCATCTGGAGCGCTCATGGACCGGCCACGGCATCGCCTGCGAACGCTTTGGCCAGGTCGGATCAATGCCGGTGCGTGGATTTTTTCCCTTCGTTGCGCTGGAAGATCGGGGAGCTGGTGTCCTTTGGGGAGCCATGCTCGCCTGCCCCGGTTCCTGGCAGATGGAAATTTTTCGAAAGGACGATTTTGTTGCGCTGTCCGGAGGCCAGGCCGACCGCGAGCTCGGGCATTGGTTTAAAACGCTCCAGCCCGGCGACACATTCGAGTCACCCGTCGCCACGCTGGCCTGCGTGAAAGGCAACCTCGACCAACTCACTCAACGCCTCACTTCCGCTCAGGAATCGCCCCTTGCTACTCTGCCAAAAGTCGAAAACGAGCTTCCTATCGTGGTCAATGAGTGGTGCACCAGTTGGGGAAATCCCACGCAGGAAAACCTGCTCGCCCTCGCCAAGCGCCTCGAAGGAACTCCGGCAAAATATCTGGTCATCGATGACGGTTGGGCCGAGCGGTCAACTGGAGACATTCAGCAAAATGGCGACTGGAACGTCAATCAAAACGTCTTTCCCGACGGCCTCGCCTCGACCTGCCGGGCAATCCGCAGTCACGGCCTGATTCCCGGCATCTGGTTCGAGTTCGAGGTCTGCAATCCGGGTTCGAAGGCGTTCGACCTCACCGACCACCACCTTCACCGCGATAGGCAGGTGCTCCAGGTCGGCTCGCGGCGGTTCTGGGATTTCCGCGATCCCTTTACTTTCGACTACCTGACGAAGAAGGTGATTCATCTTCTCCGAGACAATGGTTTTGGCTACCTGAAAGTGGATTATAACGACACCATCGGCATCGGCGTCGATGGCGCCGAGTCGCCAGCTGAAGGGCTGCGCCAGCATCTGGAGGGCGTTCAGAAATTCTTCCGCAAACTGCGCGAGGAGATCCCAGATCTCGTCATCGAGAACTGCTCGTCCGGCGGACACCGCCTAGAGCCTTCGATGATGGCGCTCTCTGCGATGGGCTCGTTCTCCGACGCGCACGAGACGCGCGAGGTCCCCATCATCGCCGCTAATCTCCAACGACTAATCCTCCCCCGCCAGTCGCAAGTCTGGGCGGTTCTGCGCAAGGACGATTCCGCCCAGCGGCTGGCCTATTCGCTCGCCGCCACCTTCCTCGGGCGCATGTGCCTCTCCGGCGAACTTCACGATGTCCGACCGGCCCAATGGAAACTAGCCGTCTCGGCGATGGAGCTTTACCACCGCATCTTCCCGGTAATCCGTGATGGCCATTCCTCCTTCCATGGCCAGGTCGGCAAAAGCTGGCGTCACCCGCAGGGCTGGCAGGCGGTGCTCCGAACCTCGAAACGCGGGGACCAAGCGCTACTCGTCGCCCATACCTTCGGAAAACCTTTCCCCAAATCCGTCGAGATTCCGATGCCGAAACTTGGATGGCACCTTGAAGAAATCTGGCCCGCAGAGGGTGGCCTCGTCGCCCAACTCAAAAACGGAAAAATGAACCTCACCCTGGACAGCGAGTTTCGTGCCTCCGTGCTGACCTTGCGGAGAGATTGAAGGCCTCTATGGATCTTCTGACAAAGACGTCCTCCAAACTGCTATTTCTGGTCAAATTCCATGCATCCTAAACTGACCCTTCACACCCACCAAGCCGATCTCTGCGTTGTCCGTGTTTCGGTTGAGACGATCACTCTGCCGACCTACCTGCCGGAGCCGCCCGACCGCAATCCGATGTTCCTGGAAAAACGCGTGTATCAAGGCAGCAGCGGGCGGGTTTATCCTCTGCCGTTCACCGACCGCATCGCGGAGAAGCCAACCCCGCGCAAGTGGAAGGCGATCTGGATCGAAAACGAATACCTCCGCGCCATGGTGCTTCCGGAAATTGGCGGCCGGATCCACATCCTCCAGGACAAGACAAACGGCCACGACCTCATTTACCGGCAGGAGGTCATCAAGCCCGCATTGGTCGGCCTCGCCGGACCATGGATCAGCGGCGGTATCGAGTTCAACTGGCCGCAGCACCACCGCCCAGCGACTTTTCTTCCCACGGAAACGCACATCGAGGAAGGCGAGGACGGATCGATAACTGTGTGGTGCGGCGACCATGATCCCATGGCTCGCATGAAGGCCATGCACGGCGTCTGCCTGCGTCCCGGCGTTGCCCGGCTCGAACTCCGCGTGAGGGCTTACAACCGCACGACCCTGCCGCAGACGTTCCTGTGGTGGGCGAACGTCGCCACGCGGGTGCACGAGTCCTACCAGAGCTTTTTTCCGCCCGACGTTTATTACATCGCCGACCACGCCAAGAGAGCCACGAGCAGGTATCCGCTTTGCGAGGGCCACTACTACGGGCTCGATTACGGCGGCCGCGCACGTAGCGGGGTTCCGGCCTCCGAGGCTCCGCCGCAATTTGTTCCGCCAGCCAGCGGCGGGCAGGCAGCCGTAAAATATGCGGCCAACGATCTTTCGTTCTACGCCAACATCCCGGTGCCCACGTCCTACATGTGCATGGGCAGCCAGGAAGACTTTTTCGGAGGCTACGACCACCGCGCACAGACCGGACTGATCCACCTCGCGAACCACCACATTTCGCCCGGCAAGAAACAATGGACTTGGGGCAACCACCCATTCGGCTACGCTTGGGACCGCAACCTCACCGAAAAGGACGCCAACGGCGAATACGCGCCCTACATCGAACTCATGGCCGGGGTTTACACGGACAACCAGCCCGACTTCAGCTTCATCCAACCCGGCGAGACCAAGACCTGGACCCAATACTGGGCGCCTCTCACCAAGATCGGCCCCGCGCAACACGCCAACACCGAGGCCGCGTTATCCCTCGCTACCTCCGACAAAGAGGTGCGCCTCGGAGTGATGGTCTTCGCCGCTCACACGGGGGCTGCCATCACCGTCACCGCCAAAGGGAAAGCCCTCGCCAAATTCACCCGCAATCTCTCGCCCGGTTCGCCGTTGCTGAAAAATCTGGTCCTGCCTGCGCGCGCGACAATCACCGATTTGCGCGTCGTCGTGCGCACCGCCGAGGGCCGTGAACTCATCTCCTATCAGCCTAAGCCCCGCATCGAGGCCGAGGTTCCACCCGCCGCCACCGAACCCGCCGCGCCGGCCGACATGGCTTCCAACGATGAGCTCTACCTCACCGGCCTGCACCTCGCCCAATATCGCCATGCCACGCGAAATGCCGACGCCTACTGGCGGGAAGCGATCCGCCGCGACGCCGGAGACTCGCGCTGCCACACCGCTCTTGCCGGATGGCACCTGCGGCGTGGCGAGTTCGCACTTGCCGAAACCCACGCTCGCCCTGCAATCGCCAGGCTCACCCATCGCAATCTCAATCCCGCTGATGGCGAAGCGTTCTACCTGCTCGGGCTGATACTGGCGCACCAGAGCCGTCATGACGACGCCTATGCATTGTTCTACAAAGCGACCTGGAACCAGGCCTGGGCCGGTGCGTCCTTCCATGCCCTCGCCGAGATCGACTGCCGTCGTTCCGACTGGTCTGCGGCCCTTGATCACCTCGACCGGGCGCTCCGCCTCGATACCGAGAACCTCCGCGCCCGCGCTCTTCGCGTGATGGTACTGCGCCGCCTCGGCCGAAGCGCAGAAGCGGATGTGCTCCTATCGGAAACCCTCGCGCTTGATCCTCTTGATGGATGGTCCCGCCACCTTGCCGGACTCGCAGGTCTCGGCGACGCGCAGTCACGTCTCGATCTGGCGCACGACCTGGCCCGCGCCGGATTCTTCGGAGAAGCCGTTGAAATCCTCGAAGTGTCACCCGAAGCCACCGGCGATCTCCCGGACCAAAGCTTGGGGGCAGCCCCGCTCGTCGCCTACACACACGGATGGCTGCATCAACAAGCTGGCGACAAAGCCACAGCGCTGACGAGTTTCCGCCGCGCGGCCGCTCTACCAGCCGACTACTGCTTTCCCGCCCGTATCGAGGAGATCGCGGTTCTCGAGGCATCGATGGCCTCAAACCCGCGCGATGCCCGGGCACCATATTACCTCGGCAACCTCCTGTACGACCGCCGCCGCCATGTCGAGGCGATCCGCCTCTGGGAGCGCGCCGCCAAGCTCGATCCCGCCTTCCCGACGGCTTGGCGCAACCTCGGGATCGGCTATTTCAACATCGCAAAAGCCCCGGGCAAAGCCCGCACCGCCTACGACCGCGCTTTTCGCTGTGCGCCCAAGGACGCCCGCCTGCTCTTCGAACGCGACCAGCTCTGGAAGCGGCTGGGTGAGGCTCCGGCCAAACGCCTCCGATTGCTCGAAAAGCGCCCCGATTTGATTGCGCAACGCGACGATCTCAGCGTCGAACTCTGTGCGCTTTACAATCAGACCGGACAGCCCGCCAAGGCGCAGGCTATTCTCGGTGGGCGCCACTTCCAACCCTGGGAAGGTGGCGAAGGGCAGGCCATGGGGCAGCATGTCCGCAGCCATCTCCTCCTCGGCCGAGAGGCCCTTGCGCACCACGATTTTCCATGTGCGCTGAACCACTTCGAGCAGGCGCTCGCTTCCCCCGAAAACCTCGGAGAAGCCAAGCACCTGCTCGCCAACCAGAGCGACATACTCTTCTGGCTTGGCGAGGCCCGCGCCGCCGCCGGCGACCGAACTGGTGCCCGCGCCGCCTGGACGGCCGCCGCAAGTACCAAAGGCGACTTCCAGGACATGAGCGTGCGCGCTTTTTCGGAGATGACCTATTTCTCCGCTCTCGCATGGGAACGTCTTGGAAAAATGGAAAAGGCCACGCGCCTGCTGAATGATCTGCTGGACTATGCCCGCTCACTGGAAAAACAGACGGCCAAGATCGACTACTTCGCGACTTCGCTGCCCACGATGCTGCTCTTCAATGCGGACATCCAGGCCGCCCAGGTGACCACCGCGCGGTTCCTCCAGGCGCAGGCTCTTCTCGGCCTCGGCCAAAAAGCCAAGGCTCGCACGCTCCTCAGGGACGTCCTCCGCCGCGACCCCAACCATGCTCTTGCCGCAGACTTGTCCCACAACAACGTGAATGTAAAAATATGACCACAGCCGTCCCCTCATCACCCCATTTCGAAACTCCCGCCGATTCCAACTACGGCTACATCTGGCTGATCTCGATTGTCGCCGCTATGGGCGGCCTGCGCTTCGGGTGGGACTGGGTCGTCATCGGCGGGGCCATGCCGTTTTCGAGCAGTTCTTTCACATTGATGACAATGCCTCACTGTCCGGCTGGGCCAATAGCTGCGCCCTCATCGGCTGCCTTGTCGGAGCACTGGTGAGCGGGCTCCTGAGTGACCGTTTCGGGCGCAAGCGTCTGCTCATCGCAGCCGCCGTCTTGTTTGCGGTCACTTCCGTTGGCAATGGCCCGGCAAATTCGTTTGGCATCTTTATTGCCTGTCGCATCCTGGGCGGGGTGGCCATCGGATTGGCGTCGAGCCTTTCCCCGATGCATGTTGCCCTCGGCCTCGTGGACCGCTGTGGTCGGTGTCCGCTTATGCTGCTCGGCTCCTTCCATCTCGCTGCATTGTATGGCGCGCTCGGATTTTGTTACTATTTTGGGGTTACCGGGCTGCCCATATTGCTTCTGGTGCTGGCCGCAATCGCCTGCTATGCGATGTCCCTTGCTTCGGTTACTTGGGTGATCATTTCGGAAATATTTCCTAACCGCATCCGAGGTGCAGCGATGGTTGTTGCCGTCATGGCGCTCTGGCTGGCCTGCTTTATTCTGACCTATACCTTCCCGATCATGGACGCCTCGCTCGGTGCTTCCGGCACGTTATGGCTGTATGGTGCCATCTGCGTGTTGGGCGGTTTGTTTGTCTTTGTAAAACTTCCGGAAACCAACGGTCGCGCGCTTGAAGAAATCGAACGGGATTTGACAGAATAATTTCGCCCGGAGCTTTCTGCGTTGTTCTAAGGGATGCATGCCATCGAAAACATTCAGGGGTTCACACTGGCCCGTCTGACGTCCGATCATTGCAGCGTGGCCGTAATTCCTGCACTCGGGGCCAAGATCGTATCCCTTGTTGACCTCCGGACAAAGCGCGAGTGGATGTGGCATCCGCCCGGCCCGCTCCGGCTTTGGAGAAACCGGGAGGGCGCGCCGTTCTCGGACAGCACCTTCGTCGGCGCGGACGAATGCCTGCCGACAATTGAGCCTTGCATATGGCGGGGCCGGGAATTGCCGGACCACGGCGAAGTCTGGAGCGCGGAATGGAGGCTCGATGAAGATTGTCTTTCGGACGGCGTGATCCGCACCTCAACCCTGCTTCCCCGTTCGCCTTTCCTTTTTGAGCGCTCGGTCACCCTGAACGAAAGCGTCGTTCGTCTCGATTACCGTCTGACCAACACCGGCAGCGAATCGGAATCATGGCTGTGGGCCTTGCACCCGCTGCTGAGTTTTGAGCTCGACGACCGACTGGAATTGCCCCCAGAAGTCCAACAAATGCGCGTCTATTTGGCCAAGCAGCCGGTTTTTCCGCCCGGCACGGTTTTGAAATGGCCCGAACCCGCACCCGGAATCAACCTTCACGAACTCCGACTCGCAGGGGATGATGCCTATCTCAAATCCTTCGCGATTCCGCTCCAGGAAGGCAGGGCGCGCATCGCCAATTCCCGCACGAACGACTCCCTCACATTCACGTGGGATGTCCTCGCCAACCCATGCCTCGGGATCTGGCTCACAAGAGGAGGGTTCAACGGTTGGCACCATCCCGCGATCGAACCCACGAACGCCTCGACCGACTGTCTGGCGGATGCCGCACGAGAAAACGCGATGCCAACCATTGCGCCAGGAGCAACAAAAACATGGCATGTCGAACTTCTTGTGGGAAAAGAGTAAAGTGTCTGGCAGTCGTAGATTGCCTGTTTTGCGATGGTTTATTCGTCGCCTCCCTCCCGAGCTTAGTCTTCAAGCTCGACGATACTGGCACAACCTTGTCGATCTCAAGGTTTTGCTAGGCTGAGAACAGCGTATGGCGTGCGGTGTGGAAGTCCTTGTTCGGTTTGAAGACGTCCTTGGCGGAGAGCGCCGCCCCCGCCCCTCCGCCCGCTTCATGACCACGCCCTCGAACACGTCGGCCTTGGCAGTCTGATTGATTGTTCGAAGCGACTTGTAGAGCCGCAAAGCAGCGCCGTCCTTGTCGTCAATCGATGGCGTGAGTAGCACGGAATCTTCCGGCATCGTTCCCTCGCCCAGGCTCATCCGCTCAAGCGGCACGACCGATTCCAGGAACTCCCGCCGATGCTCGTAAGTCGGCGATCCCGAGTCGGGTATCAAGTCCAGCACGATCAAGGACCGGCGCCCCACGCTGTGCCGGCGTTCCATCGCCTCGCAGTCGGCCCAAATGAGTCCGGCCTCCGAGAACTTTTGCAGCTCACAAAGAGCCCCATCGAATTCATGGGCGATCGAGAGCCGCCCGCCATGCCGGTTCCACATCGCCCCGCTCGGGCAGTGCACGAGCGCCCGCCAGCCGTTGTATTTCGGCTGCGCATACCACAGCCCGGTCTTCTTCGGCGCTCTATCGAGCTTGCCCCCTTGAATGGGCCGAGCGGGATAGGAAATGAGCAAAGGAACTTCCCCGTTTTGCTCGTTTATCGGGCTGATTTTCCCCTTTTCCCCCGCGCCGAGGGTGGAAGTAGGAGCAGCCTCTGCCTGCTTCGTTTTCATGCCCAAGCCTGCCGCGGTCGGGCCCCCGCGTTCCATCGCAGGGACGGGTGCATGGCGGGTGCGATGTATTGACGCACCCCAAAAGGCTTACTCAAACCACACGAGCAAAGTATCATCCGAGAGGACGGCCAACTCCTCATAACAAGCAAACGGGTGTCTGCTTGGGCATCCGGCCTTTATGCTCTTTCGAATGACATGCGCATCATACCGTCTGCAGGAGATACATTCAACCCCCTCCGCAACACCGCATTGGCCCGGTCGCTAGCCAGGGCAATTTTGCTGCGCGATGCCAACTCACCTCGGCACCTCCTTCTCGAAAATGGCCAACTCCCCCTCGGTGCGAATCCACCGAAAGCCGCGGTCAAGCAACGTTCGAACCACCGCCGTGTCCGCGTCTTCGCTCACGTAGGCATCGGGATACTTGGGCTCTGCGGTGAGCACTCGCACGGCCTCGACCGACACGCACGCATACTCATAGCCCCGCCGTCGCGACTCCTTCACTTCGGCGAAGGCACGGGCCAACTGGTAGGCATCGCGCTCGTTCATGGCCATACCTCCTCGGCGGCATGCAATTCCTCACGATCCCTCGCCTCCCAGTATTCAGCCTCGGTATAGGCAATCGCTTCCCACCTGTCGGAGCGTAGGCCTTCGCACGGCTCGTCGTCATCCCAACGCAGCCCGCCACACCCGGGCGGGTAACTGAAGATTCCGCTCATCGTGCTAGTTCAGGCTGAGGTTGAGCTTCGAGTCATCACGGCCCGAGTGGACGCGCTTGGTAGACTGCACCTTGCGCACTTGGGCCATGAGCATTTCCTCGGTCACGCGCCAGTTCCGCGGGTCAGGATCGACCGACGCCACCTCAATCGCATTGAGGCACACGTTGAGCAGATCACCACCGGACAACCCGTGCGCTGCCATAGCAATGCCGCGCAGCGTCTGCGGCACGCGTTCGGGATTCGGAAGATGCAGGCGCAGGATTTGCTCGCGCATCGCCGTGTCGGGCAACCGGAACTCGATGTGGCGGGCGATGCGTCGAAGCATGGCCTCGTCGTAATTGCCAAACAGATTGGTCGTCATCACCACCACGCCACCGAACCGATCAAGTTCCTGCATCAGCGTGTTGCGATTCTGGTTGATCGACGTGGAGCAGGATTCTCCGGTGGACACACGCTTCGATAGGAGCGAGTCGGCCTCGTCGAAGAACAGCACGGCATCGGCCTCGCGAGCTTGGCGGAAGGCCAGCACGATGTGCTTGGCCGTGTCGCCGAGGTATTTCGATACGATCGCGCTGTAGTCGACCTGATACAGCGGCTTGCCGAGTTCGAGCGCCAGCCCAAGGGCGGCCCTCGTCTTCCCCGTCCCCGGCGGGCCGTAAAAGTTGAGGATGCAGCGCCCGCTCATCGGGCGGATCGTGCTCAGCTTCCACACCTCCTCCATCTGCTCGGCCATGGCCAGGCTGCGGAGTGCGGTGGCGATGTCGCCCCTCGCCTCCTCGTGGAGCACGAGCTTGCCGAGTTCGTGCCGCAGCTCGGGCATGACCAAGAGCCCCACTTCGGGCGTCTGGCTCTGTCGTTCCCTGCGTCGGGGGTTGCGGTGGTCGTCTTGGGGCAACTGCTCGTCGCCCATCATTTCGTTGTCAGGCATCTTTCGGGTTTCCTTTCTTATTGCGTTGGCGCGGCCAGTTGATACGCGACTTGCATATCGCGGGACGCGGAAAATGAGCGGGTTCGATCATGTCGGCGGTGGCCAGTTCCTGCGGCCGCAGCACACCATGCGGCCAATACAGCGGGGTGATCACTCCGCGGTCGATGTTCCACTCCACAATCACATAAAGCGTGTCGTCGCCGTCCCACTTGGGGGCAATGCGCACACGGTCACCGGGTTGGTAGTTGGGCATGTTCATAGTCCTTGGCCTCTCGCAGGCAGCCGCGCTGAGTCCATCCGATTTTTTCACCATTTTGCGGGGGTTTCGGCAGACGAGTAGTCTTCCTCAAACAGAGCATCGACGACGTAGGGTGAGTTCCAGCCCCACGCTTCGAGGGAATCGTTGACCACTCTCTCGGCCTCACTTTGCGTGGCCGCATCGACTTCCACCTCCGCGTAGGCAGGAACAACTGTTCTGATGGATACGTAGTATTTCATGGGCTGTAAGTTCGTTTATCGGGCTTGGGGAAACTTTTTCTGCGGCGCTGGGTAATAAGAGGGTTTCTCATGCCACGGCCCCCATGTCGTAGGCGCTTTCCAGATCGGCCAGCGCGGCCCGCACACACCCGCCGCAGCCCAGAGCAATTTCATGGGCGAGCGACTTGGGAGCTTTCCACCGACGCACGAGCCATGCCGCAATTTCATCGGCGGCCGGTGACGTGATCTTCCACGCTTGGAACCGCGTCTGGAACCGCTCGGTGAGCAAATCAAGCTGCAGGTTGCTCGTGCCAATGAACGCCTTGCCTGGACGCAGCTTATCCAAATACGTGAGCAGCAGGTCCTGCGCTTCTTTGCTCGCGCGGTCCATCTCGTTGACCACCTTCACGTCGTAGCCACCGAACAACCCATGGTAAGCGAGTCCGTCCATCCACCGCCGCACGGTTTCCAAGGCAATTTCGCGGCCGTTGAAGTCTTCGATCGCCAGCGCTTGTTCGTTGCACAGGGCCATGGCCACCATGTCTGCCACGCTCGTCTTACCCACGCCCGGCGGCCCATAGAGCAATACCTTCATCGGCCCGCCGCCCAAGAGTCGCACGCGATGGGCTTTGGCGACAAGCGCCGTGGCCACTTTACGCGCGCTGCCGATCAGATCTTCCGGCTTATGCGGCCGGAACGAGGCGGGAGTGACTGTGTGTCGTTTGGTTTTCATAGTCTTGGAGTCTTTGAAGTTGATCGGCCACCGACTGCGCTCCCTTGCGATAGACGGTGACGGCGATGAGTTCGGCCCCGCGCCACACGGCCCAATAACGGGTCGTGCCGTAGCGGCTGATGTGGATGAAGGAGTGCGAGGTCATTTGTTCCACCCCTCCCGTCGGATGCGGGCCTTGAGCGTGTTGATCGGCACGTCGAAGTTGCCCGCCGTCTGCTTGATGCTTTTGGTCTTCGCGTAATGCCGCCGGATGGCCTTCCAGTCCGGTCCAAGGATCGCGCGCAGTTTCGCTGGAATGGTGCGTGGGAGCTCACGCCGTTCTGCCTTGGATGGTGAGGATGCCCCCGCGGGGTCAAAGCGCTTGGGAAGTTCGCTGCCATCGGTGGTCGCGCTAATCGCTTCCCCCGCATTCCCTTTGCGGCCTTCTAGCGCGGTGAGCCGGTTCTTGAGCGACGACAGCTCTTGCTTCACCGCCGCCTCGGCCGCCTCGCGCATGAGCTTGGCCACATCAATCCGCCCATTACCCACGGCCACGCGCGCCATCTTAGCCGTCACGATTTCCTCGATCAGCGCGGCGGGGATTTCCGTGATCGCATAGACAAGTCCGGTCAGGCTTTCCAAGCGAAGCGCCCGCTTCATCGCTTCCCTCGCCTCGCGGGGGCTTGCCGCCTCCACGCGCTGGTCGAACACGATGCGATCACCCTGGCTGGCCACAACTTTGAACGTCATGACGCCACCTCCTTACCGGGACGCCAGAGAGCCAGTTGCTCGCTCGGATCATCCGCATCGCCATGCCACCGCGCCCACCGCTCGGCGCGCTCCATTTCATAGACAAAGCCCAAGTTGGACACTCGCATCCCTCCCCACGTGCGCCAATCGCCATAGAGCTTGGTCGTCTTTGCCGAGTAGAGCACAAAGCGACCCTCGATGTGCTGCAGCACCGAGTTGTCGCGCAAGTGATCAACGAGCAGGGCAATCACCCGGCTATCGCTGATTGGTCCGCCCACCTTGCGCTTCTGCTTATTCTCCATGAACTCGAGCGCACTTTTGTGCCCCGACCACGTGCCATTGTGGAAAAGGACCCGAGCCGCTTTGCCCTCCAGCTTGGTCGAAGCCCCACGGTCCACAGGGAACGGATGGCAGAGCTGTGGCGAAACTCCCCCCACGCTCGCCCATCGGAAGTGGAGCACGAGTTCGCCATCAAGTTTGGCGATGAGCTGATCGACCTCCTCCGGTCCGAGGTTCTTCTGCCAATGCACTTGTCCGCCTTGGCGCCAGCCCACGCCGGCTCCATGCGGGTTGGCCGCGTGACAGGCACGCAGCACATCAATCGCCGGCCGAACCTTCGGCGGGCATACGAGGATCACACACATCTTATTTGGTTCCTTTCTGGTTGTTGGTTTTGGTTCATTGCTACGCGACTTGCGTAGCTTGAGGGCTTAAAGGGGCGCATGGGGGTAGCGTTCATCAAACTGCCGGCAGAGCCGCAGGGCCTCCTTGCGGTATTGGCGAAACTCCGTGTGCAGGCGGCCAAAGAGACCGAGCGCGCAGTCGCGCTTGCTGCCCGTCCACCCGAGGTAGTCCCAAAGGAACTTGACCGCGTCGGCCGCCGTGCGAGTACGGGCCTCCTGCACCTTGTTCTTCTTGAACGCCCCGAGGCATTCCACTTCAGCGGCTCTCC
>JBILDG010000005.1:0-22926 GCA_044352715.1 Chthoniobacterales bacterium
GTGCGGCGTGCCGCCGTTGTCGCTGAGAAAGAAAACAAGCGTGTCCTCCTCGAGTTTTTCCTCGCGCAGCTTGTCGAGCACGCGGCCCACGTTTTCATCCAGCGAGGCCATCATGGCCAGCATGGTACGCCGCTTCAGGTCGGGCACATGGGCGAACTTGGCCAGATCTCCCGGCTTGGCTTCCAGCGGCAAGTGCGGTGGCACGAAAGCGACGTAGAGGAAAAACGGCTGGTCCCGGTGGCGCCCGATGAAATCCACCGCCTCACGTCCGAAGGCGTCGGTCGAATACTCCTTCTCCTGCACCTTCTCGGGGCCGCGATACATGTCGCTCAGCAAGCCAGTCTTCGGATCGGGAAGCAGCACGCCCCCCACCGGATGCCAGAACGTCTCGTCGAAACCGCGTTCAAAAGGCTTCGACCCCTCGAGGACGCTGCCCAGATGCCATTTGCCGATCATCCCGGTCGCATATCCCGCTGCTTTGAAGCGATCGCCCATCGTCCGCTCGCCGACCGGCATGCCCCCCAGACCCGCGGGATGGGCTGCGCTGCGGGGCTTGTTGGACTCGTTCGACTCGTAGCCGAACCGGTTCTGGTAACGTCCCGTCAACAAACCCGCGCGCGAGGGGCAGCATTGTGGCGCAGTGACATAAGCGTCGGTGAAGCGCACGCCGTGGGCCGCGATGGAATCGATGTTGGGCGACGGCACCTCCGTCGAGCCCTGGCAACCTAGGTCGGCATAACCAAGGTCATCGGCGAGGAGGACGATAATGTTAGGGCGTTTGGTTTCCGCCGCGTGCGCGACCGCCAGCGGCGTGATCAGCAGAACCGGCGAGATCAGCCGGAGAGGATCACGCAAAGGCCGGCAAAAAGTCTGCCAGGCGGATTTCATCAAGGAGCGGGTGGTTTTGAGCGGTTTCTTCATGGTCAGTTCTTCGGGGGTTCAGGTTTCCGTGGTGCTACTATTTCATTGGGCGCGCCCGTAACTGCGGGCCGGCACCGTGAAGCGCACGCCGGTGCCGGCGGGTCGCGTATCCTCCTCGCGATTAAAGAGCACGAAATCCTCCGGTTGGTCGTCCGCCAGAACGATGCCCACGCGTTTCGGTTGCACGCCCTCGACGCTGATTTCGACCGGATGGGGCGCGAGATTCACCCAGAAAAGCCCGTCGCCCACGCGCACCGCCCGCACCGTTCCCGGCGCCTCGGACTTGACCGGATAAACCGGCATGCCGGGGCGCATCTCGCGCATCATCAGGGCCGCCGCATGATAGACCGGCCGGAGTTTCCCGTCGTAGTCCCAGAGCGCCCATTCCATGATTTGGTTCCAGTGGGCATTCGGCTTTTCCTTGTTGTAAGGCGGGTAAACCATCTCGTGCATTGTCCAAAAACAGAAACCCCGCACCCCGCGATTGAGACCGCGCAAAACGTAATCCATCGCGGCCAAGGCGTAGTTCGGTTGCTTCATGTAGGGGTTCTTGTAGTGGCTCGTCCCGCCGCCGCTGAAGCCGAACTCGGTCACCAGGAAAGGCTTGTCGACGCCGTTGCGCTCGAGCAATTCCATCCGGCTTTCGAAAAACCCGTCGACCGCTTCCGGATTGAGCATCGGATACGGAATGTATTTGTGGGAGGCGAAGAAAGCGGCGTGCTCGCGGATGCCGGGCGTGTCCACGCAACGACCGAACCAGTCGAAGCCGTTGCCGTCATCGGAGCCGACCAGACCGACCGGCAGGCCGCGCTTGGCGAATTCGGCGGCGAGTTCCTCATGGTAGCGGGTGTAGATCTCGAAGTTCCCTCCGTGGGCATAGAGGGAGTGGTTGGGCTCGTTGTAGACGCTGTAATACTTTACGTTGGTGAGGCCATTCTCCCCTCGCAGATGGGCAAAGAGGTCGCCGATGGCCGGGATGTGCCGCTCCGGGACCGTCCACGTCTTGTCCCGTCGCCAAGAGACCTGCGCGAGCATCACATCGGCCCCGATCTCTTTGTAGAGTTGCCAAGTCCGCAACTTGCTGCGGAAAAGATCGCTATCGAAGAGATAGGCACTGTCTTCGCCCTGCCAAAAGGAGGCCGGCAACCAGTCTTCCGTCCAGATGAAACTGCGAACGAAACTCGGCTGGAGCCAGCGCAGCCGCTTCTCGCGCAAGGCGCTATCCTCTTCCGACCAACCCTTGGCCGCATTCCCTTGCGTGTAAGCCCAGCCGTCATCCTCCGCACCCATGCCGAAAAAAGCGCCTCCCGCCGGGCGATCGGCCACCGACAGCGCAACACTGGTGGCAAAATCGCGGTCCGCGGAATCCATCCCGACAAGCGAAACATCGGTGAAGCGCGCCGTGCCCCGTCCGTGCAGAATCAGCCGCAGCACGGCCCGCTTCGTGCCGGCCGGCACCTCGCCGGCCAATGTCAGACGCACCGGCTCGCCCGAGCGCGGCGTGAAGTCGCTCTGCAGACCGGAAATGCGCCGGCCACCTGCATTGAGGAACTCCACGTAGGCATAGGCGCCGTTGCCCCCCTCGGGTTTTTCTGCCGCGGCCCGGAAGGACAGCTTGATTGGCGTGTCCGGCACACGAACCAGCGGCTGCGAAATCCGCGAGAAGCCGACGGACGAATCCGGTTTGGTTTCGATGACCGCCCACTGTCCGTCGCCCTCCTCCGCGGGCTCGAACCCATGGGCGAAAGCTTCTTTGCCCTCGGCGGAAAAATCCCAGTGTTCAGCACCTGCCGCAAAGTTGCCGTTCCGGATCAACTCGCCGTCCTCGGGTTGGCCGACGACCGGATGCGTTCCGCCAGCCAACAGCGCCGCCGCCCAAAGAAACAACCGGGCCCCCGAGCGTGGGGCTAACAGGAAGGAATGGAGACAAGTCTGAAGCATCGGCAACACGCGGAACCATAGTGTTTAAACAAACAGGCTGTCAAATTCGGATCCACCGTGCCTTCCCGCGAGGTCTCACTGACGCAAAAGACCGAGGATTGTCATGAGCAGGCCGATCAGGTTATGATTGCAGGCTTTAAACACTCATGCCGAAAGTCTCCGCGCCATCCTTGGCCAACCAGATCCGCAAAAATATTTTGCAGGCCCGCAAACTGGGTCCGGGCGACAAATTGCCCACCATCCGCGACATGGGCAAACAATTCAGCGTGACTCCCTCCCGCGTTCTCCACGCGATCATTGCCCTGGAAGAGACCGGGGAAGTGGTGCGACGTCACGGCAGCGGTTGCTACGTCGGCACCCTGCGGCACAACGATGGCAAGCCGGCGAAAAAAACGAAGGTCCTCAGCCTGCTGGTGCCTCGGCACCGCCGCCGGTCCGTCGTGCCGGCCCTCATGGAAGGGTTGCTTTCCGCTGCGGAAGACGCCGGCTTCACGCTCCAAGTCCGCGAGACCGGTGCCTTCCCGGATCAGGAAATAGCCGCCGTGCGACGCTGCGTGGAAGGAGGCTCGCGCGTGCTCATCCTTTATCCGCAGGAACATCGTCCGCCGGACGGAGACCCTCTCCTGAACGACGATCCGCCCGTGCCGATGATTCTCGTCGGCGATGTCTCGGCCAGCCCCCGCTTGCCGCGCGTCGGTTTCGACCAAGAGGGCTGCGGGATGCAAATGGCGCAGGCGCTGCGCGACCACGGACGGCGCCGCATTGCCTTATGGCACGTCGAAGATGAATCCGGACGACGCCTGGCCCCGACAGCTGAAACACGTTACAAAGGACTGCTGCGCTCGAATCTCCTCGAACATCTTCCCGATTGGGACATCTGCGAACTCTCGCTGCGCCCGGACCAACAGCCCGACGAAGCACTGGCCAGCGGCTGGCTGGAAAAATGGCTGACCGCCGACCCGGCGGAACGGCCCGACTGCATCTGGACCTTGGAGGATACGCGCGCGTTCCTGCTGCTGCGCGCGGCCACGCAGCGCGGGGTGCGCGTCCCGCAGGATCTGACGATCTGCGGCGCCGATAATCTGCAGGGCCACCACGGGATCGGCCCACAGGATTTCCCCACGACCAATCCCGACTATCACAAACTCGCCCGGTGCGTCGTCCGCTTGGCCGGCGATGCGCTCGACCAATCTCGCGGCGTCCCCACGCGCTACTTGCTCGACCTCCCGGTTGTTTGGCCGGCTGCCTGATTCGTCGGCAAAACCACTTGACGCCGCTTTAGTTGTCAGATTGTTTGAACACTATGACCGGTTATACGCTTTTCCCCCGAAAGCCAACCCACAGGGGATTTACCCTAATAGAGTTGCTTGTCGTCATTGCCATCATCGCGATCCTGGCCGCTTTGGCCTTCCCGGCCAGCCGCAGTTTCATCGAAAAAGGCAACCAAGCGAAGTGCACCGCCAATTTGCGGCAAATCGGCAGCGGGATGCAGGAATTTGTGGCGGAGAAGAATGGATTTTATCCATATGCCGGCACCAGTGAGGACAACTCTTGGGCACGCAGGCTTCAGCCTTACACCGGTAGCTTGAGCCGTCCCAGTGCCGCGCTTAAGAAAAACAAACACAAGCACTGTTACTATTGCCCTTCATCCGAGGTAAGCCATGCAATCAGTGATTACGCCGTCAACATTAATGTCATCTTGCAAGGAGACACCAATCAGCTGAGCGCCGTTAGCGTGGCACGGCCTTCGCAAACCATCCTTGCACTCGATGCAGGCAGGCTTTTGACGGCGCCCGACACCTATGTAGGAACTTGGCGACTGCAAAGGGCCTGGCTTAACAACCCTCCTGCGGATCCATGGTCTAGAGAAGGACCGAAGCCTCGTCATGGCAACCAACTCAATGCCCTGTTCTGCGACGGCAGCGTGCAGACCATTTCCTACGAGCAACTTCTGGAATTGCACCGTGCCAACGCATTTGAAATCAAATAGTTCTCCGCAAATCCTCCGGCAAGCGCGCTGGATCTGGCCGGGGCTGGGGTTCTATCACCTGCACAACGGCTTCGCCCGTTTCCGCAAGGTCGTCACGCTGGATGCTGTTCCGCGAAAGGCGCTCGCCTTCGTCTCGGCCGACCAGATCTACCGGCTGCGGGTCAACGGCCGGACGGTCTGTCGCGGCCCAGCGCGCGGCTACCAAGCCAGCTGGCCTTATGACGAAGTCGATCTCGCGCCGTTCCTGCGCCAGGGCCGCAATGTCATCAGCATCCGCGCCTACAATGCCGGCCACAGCACCTTCGGATACCGCTCCGAGGGCTTCGCCGGCATGATCTTCGCCGCCCGTCTCGGACGCCAGACCATCGTTAGTGATGGCTCGTGGAAATGCATCCGCGAGTCCGGAACGCGCCGGGACACGGTCCCCTACTCGATGCAACTCCCGGGACACCAGGAGAGCATCGACCTGCGGATCGAATCGCCGGATTGGGAAACCGTCTCCTATGATGATTCCGGTTGGGGAACCTCGGAAGAATGCCGCCGCTGGAACGCCGCGCCGTATGCGGATCTGGAATCACGGGACATCCCGCTTATGCGCGAATTCCGGCTGCAGCCGGAAGTCATCGGCACCGGCGCCGGATCATCCGCCGCCGGATGGGAAACCGCCACCGATCTCGCCGCGCTGCGCCTGCGCGAAAACCTCGCCCATGCACCGTCGCCTGCGCACCAGCCTTCATTCCGCCTGCCCGCTACGCGCACCGGTGAGTTCCGCAGTATCCTCTTGGACTTCGGCCGCGTCGTGGTCGGCTCGGTCCGCGTCGCCGTGAAAAACGCCGCGGGAGGCGAGATCCTCGATTTTCTCCACACCGAAGCACTCGACACGGCGGGACTGAAACCGCTGATGGATGCGAACGACCACAGCCGGGTGCGTTTGGCCAACCGCCTGGTCTGCCGCGCCGGCCGGCAGTCCCACACCTTCTTTCATCGCCTCGGCTTCCGCTACCTTGTCCTGACCGGACGGAATATCCGGAAGCCGCTGGATCTCGCCATCGACCTCGAAGCCTGCGGTTATCCGCTCGATGGCGCCGGCAGTTTCCACTCTTCCGATCCGGAGCTGAACAAAATCTGGGAAGCCTGCGCTCACACCCAGCGTATCTGTTCGCTGGATGCCTACGTGGACACACCTTGGCGCGAGCAGGCCCAGTGGTGGGGCGATGCCCGCATCCAGGCGTGGAACACCTATCACCTCAACGGCGACCCGCGCTTGCTGCGACGCGGCATCCGCATTCTCGCCGGTCAGCCGACCACCGACGGCCTCACCTACGGACATGCTCCGACCATGGCCCACAGCTGCATCCTGCCCGACTTTGCGCTGATCTGGATCCTCACGCTGTGGGACGACTACTGGCAGACCGGCGAGACCGTCATGCTTGAACGTCACCACGACCGCGTCTCCAGCATCCTCGATTATTTCCGTCGCCACACGGACGCGAAGACCGGACTCATCAATTACGACCCGCGCTACTGGCTCTTTCTCGACTGGACCGACATCCAGAAAGATGGACAACCCGCCCTGCTGAGTCTGTGGCTGCTGCAAGCGCTGCAAAAACTGCGCATACAGCTGCGCGCCTCCTCGCTGTCCGACAATTTCGAAGGCGTGCCCGCATGGGAGCGGCGGCTGACCGCGAGCATTCGTCGCCATCTTCTCGATCGAGACGGACTCGTTTGCGACGGGCTCACCGCTCGGGGGAAACGCTCCCGCAAAAAATCCCTCCAAGCGCAAACTCTCGCTTGGATGTGCAACCTGCCCGGGCTGAACCGGAGAAAATCCCTCGACGACATCCTACTGCCTTGGGTGCGTGAGGACCGCGTCACCCACGCGCCTCCTTCGTCCTACTGGTGCGCCTACCCGCTTGACCTGCTGGCGCGCCAAGGCTTTGGCGAGGAAGTTGTGCTCTTCATCAAGCGCCGGTGGCAGCAGATGGCAGAGTTCGGCAGTTGCTTCGAAAACTTCGAGGCGAGACCGGCTGGCGGCGATATGCTGAGCCACTCGCACGCTTGGAGCGCGCACCCGCTTTATCTGCTCATGCAAACCCTCGGCGGCATCCGCCAGACGGCACCCGCGTGGCGGGAGATCTCTTTTGAACCTGTCACGGTCGGCACCTTTGCGGAAGCAATCATCCCCACGCCGCGCGGTGTTATAAAAGCCCGGTGGGAAAAACAGACGGACAACAGCCGACCCGCGATCCGACTCACCAAGCCGGACTCCATCCGCATGGCGAAACGGCGTCAGTCCCTGTTCCGCGGGTAGCGCAGATCGTATCCCTTAGGCAAAGAGGGTCGGGCCAAGGGCTGATCCTGGAAAATGAGCCCCGCATCCGGGTCGCGGGGCATGCGGGCCACGGGAAACTTGCGCCACGAACCGTTCGTCGCAAGCGCGGCACGACTGAAGGGATATTCTCTGGCACGGTCTTGCACGAGACGGCGTAGTTCCGCCAGCGGGCGGGCGGCCGAAGCCACGCCGGCCAGATTGCGGCGCTCGGGCGAGAAGCGGCGATCGAAGAGGAACTCCTTTTGGTCGGGGGCGCTCCACGCGTATTTCCAGCGATTGGTCACGATTCCGAGGATGGCATCGCGGCCGCGGGCATATTGGAAAAAAACCCCCTCGCGCTGCACACGACCGCGGGCCAGCGCGGCAAGGTCCACTCCGTCGCATCCGGAGGGAACCTCCGCTCCCGCCGCCGAAAGGAACGTGGGCAAGAGGTCCACCAGACTGGCGGGCGCATCGCAGCGGGCGCCTTTTTTGAAGCGGCCTGGCTGGCGCACGATCAGCGGAACGCGCAGCGACGCGTCATGGAAACTGCGTTTGCCGAAGCTGCCGAAATCGCCCAACAGGTCGCCGTGGTCCGCGGAGAAAACAATAAGCGTGTTGTCCAACTCACCGCTGGCCTCCAACTGCGCGAGGATGCGACCGACCTGGAAGTCGACGTACGAAATGCACGCGTAATAGTAGGCATGCACGCAGCGGATCAGGTTCAGGTCGAACCCGCGATCGCGGTATTTGAAGCGGTTCTGGAAACGGTTGATGAAGGCCAGCATTTCGTCGGCGTTGGCCGGCAGATAGGGCAGCGGCATATCCGGCGCACGGTAGAGCTTGTGCCAGGGGGACGGCGGTGAGAACGGCGGATGCGGCGCGATGAAACCGGCGTAAAGATACCATGGCTGCTTGGCCCACGCTTGCTTCTTGAGAAAGCCGATGCTGCGTTCAGCCACCCAACGCGTCGGATGGAGCCGTTCCGGAAGCTGGCTCGGCTGCGGAATGTAATACATTTCGCCCCGCACGCCATGGGGCTCGAACACATGGCCGTGGCCCTCACGTTCGAGGAACTGCAGATAGTCGTCGCCCGCAGGATCCTCGGCGATTTCCTCGCAGGTATCGCGGCTCTGGAATCCGCGCCGCGCCCAAGGGTCGGGCGTGAAATGACACTTGCCCACCCCGTGCGTCCGGTAGCCGGCCTCCGCCAGCAGCGACATCAGCGTCGGAGTATCGGCCGGCGGCATGGGATCCGCATTCGACCCGCAGCCTGTTTTGTCAGCATACATCCCGGTCAGCAGGCAGGCGCGAGCCGGAATGCATTCGGGAGCCGGCGTGTAGGCCGAGGTGAACGCCGTGCCTTCGCGCACCAGACGGTCAAGGTTCGGCGTTTGCACCACTCCGTTGCCCAAGGCCCGGATCGTGTCGAACCGCTGCTGGTCGGTGAAGAGGTGAAGGATGTTGGGACGACTCATGGCTATGACACTCCTCCGGGCGAAAGATCCTCATTGTGGGCGTCGCGCGTCTTCAGGACGCAATAAATCGCGGCGGCGATGCTCGCCGCCGGCACCACGCCGAACAAAAAGCGGAGCCAGAAAATATTCGCGGGTGTCGCGACCTCGTTGCCGCCCTGCAGACCGGCGAACGCGATCAACCATCCGCCAATGATCAACGAAGCCGCCACACTGGCCTTCACCACCCACGTGTAGACGGCACTGAACATCCCCTGCCGATGATGCCCGGTCGTTTGGGCGTCGGCATCGCAGATGTCGGCCAGAATCGAGGGCACCAGAATCCAGAGGAAAGTGATGCCCGGACCGATCAAAACGAAATAGCCGAACTGCAACCAAGGCAGCTGCGGACTGAAGAGCCACCAAGAGGAAATTTTCCCGAGCAGGACGAGTGAAAGCCCGGTGACCAAGGCACGGCGCTTGCCGAGGCGTCCGGCCAACCACGCGGCCACCGGCACTGCCGAGAGAGTGGCCAGCGCGTTCACCGTGCCGCCCAACCCCTGATACTTCGCCGCCATCTCCTTGCTGCCCCCGAAGACGTGGTGGATGTTAATATACAGTCCCATGGACAGAACCATCAAATAGCCGATGAGAAACAGCGCCACCGCGCCCATCAGCAGTTGAAATTCGCGGTTCACGATGGTCGCGCGCAAGGCTGGCAGAAAAGGCATCTTCGCCGCCGCGCGATCCGGATTCACCTCGCGGCAAAAAAGCGCCGGCGGCAAAGCGGTGAGCAGAAAAATCAGCCCGACGAGCAACCCGACGATCAGCACGCCGCGCCGCTCACCGCCGTCGGAAGCGAACCACAAGCACGCGGCATAGACCCAGGGAACAATGAAGTTCGCACCCGTGGCACAAAACGCGCGCACCGCCTGGATTTTCGTCCTCTCATTGTAATCGGGGCTGAGTTCCAGCCCCAGCGCGTTCCACGGCACCAACCAGATCGTCTGGAAAGTGTAAAAGAGAATGAGCGAACCGAGCAGCCAGGCGAAAAGGGTTCCGCCCGCCAACGAGGCCGGCGGCGTCCAGATCAGCGGGAAAGCCAGCGCCATCATGATCGCGCCGATGAAGATCATCGGACGCCGCCGCCCACACCGCGTGCGCAAATTGTCGGAGATGCTGCCGGCGATGGGATCGGTGAAGGCGTCGTAGACCCTCGGAATCGCCAAAGCGAGACCGACCAGCCCGGGATTGAGCCCGAAAGCGATGCTGTAGATCGGCAAGGCCAGCACGGTAATGACATTAGTCATGTCATTGGCCAAGCCGCCCACACCCCAAGCCAGCCATTGGAGGCGCTTGGGAGGAGTCCCCTTTCCCGCCGACGCCGCGGGCCCGTCCACTTTAAGCTCTCGCAGGTCCGTACTCACGGCAGCAAAGGAGTCGTCTGCGAGACAACCGCGGACGCGGCGTCGCGCCGCGTAAACTGAAGGAAAGGATTTACCATGGACGCTCGATATTGTTTCACCTGTCGGGCAACGCCGAGCCAGCCCAAGCAGCACCGATTAATGAGAGAAACAGTATTTCAACACCTCCAGTGATGCAACAATTGGTTGCCCGAATCCTTGTCTCTCCGGCGACTACCCGAGCGAGGTGAAATGCGAAAGTCGCCGCGTTAGCAGGCCATCGCCTTGAGCCAGAGGAAAAGCCAGTTCTCTGGAGCGACGGCCGATGGTAAGATCACGGTGATAGTATCGCTCAGGGTGAGTGCGCCCGTTCTTTCCATGGTGAGAGCATGGGTGCCAGAGAGATTGCCGGAGACCGTGAGGCCGGCCCCGGAACCGATGCTGTCGCGACATCGGCGGGCTTGCCCGGAACATTCCTATCCCGCCAGCTCTGCGGATCGGTCCATGCTCCGGATCCGGCGAGGTTCCAAGTCACCAGCCCCGCCGGGCAGTGGCACGAAATCACGGTCGGGGTCGAAGGAGACCGCGCCGCTGAACGGGTGCACCCGCCCCAGTGCGGTGTAGGAAAGCAGGCGCACTTTCGGCAGAATGACGAGGCCCTCGCCGGGCGAGTAGGTGATTTGACCTTCGCCGATGAAGTTGGTCTTGGCGTTGAATCCGGCGCCCGGCAACCACGAGTTACTCGCTGCGGGAAAGCCGCCCGCAATCGACCACGAACCGGCCAGCAGCGGGTCGGCGTTGGTCGCCGCGGATAGCGTGGAGGTCGTGCTGGCCAGCCACAGGCTTCCGTTGACCGAAAGCACATTGTCCGGCGTGGCCAAACCGCCAAGCGGATAAAGAGAAACGGGCGCCGACCAAGTGACGCCATTGTTGGTGGATCGGGCAATGACCGCATTATTTCCCTTGGTGTCCTTGTTCGCCCCGAGCAGATACACGATGCCCGCCTGCTCGAAGAGGCTGCCGCGCAAGATGCCGCTGAGTTCGGCACCGCCGTTGACATGCGTCCAAGTGGCACCTTTGTCGGTCGAGCGGAAAATGCGCGTCCGCCCGTTGGTGCCCGATCCCGACGCCGACCCGAAAAGCGCGTGAGAGGCGAGGTAGTCTCCATTGGACAGCACCAAGAGAGCGGGGTCGGAGACGTAGATCGGATTGACCAAGTTCCCGAAAAAATTCGACCGCGGCGCCGGGATATGACTGATCACCACGCCCGGGCAATTGGTGAGCGACTGGGCCAGAAGGCTCGGACCGCCCAAAGCCCCGCAGAAGACGGCAAAAAGTGATAAAGAAAGGAAAAGAAACTTCTGCAAGGGAGGACCAAGGGATGTCATCACCAAGGAAAATACAATAGATCCGCAGTCCGCACCTCGACAATTCCGACAATCCCAAGCAAGGACGCGAGACTCGCTTCGGTGATCACCCTTGCGGCGCAGAGGGTAGATCCTGACCTCAGCCGATCCGTGGCCTACGACGTGGACGCGATGCATATGGCATCGCGGTGGTGTCAACGGTTTGTATGAAATTTTGCATGAAGCCAAACCGCCCTTTCCGGCGCAAGCTTCTGCCATCGCGTGACATGCGATGGCGGAGCCTACGGGGCTCGAATGGCAACTGGAATCAGCAAAACTTGCGGAGTCTTGCTTAATCATAACGGCTTGTGACGATACCTTGTCATCGCGTAATTGCAAGTTTTCGCGCGTTTTACCGAGCTGGCTTATGAAATCCGTCTGAACTTTCCGCATCGTCTGTTCCGCAGGCGATGCATCGTAATCGCAACCGGCAGATTGACCCAAACTACGACGGTCATGCACGTGCGCGAAGCCTGCCAATGGTGCCGCCATCCAGGCAGGGTTCATTGCGCGATTCGCATGTCTCCAACCGGGTCAGAGCAACCGTTGGTTGACAATGACGCCACATATTATGCCACCATCTCAGCAAATCCTCTCCTCGTCCGAGCCTCCCCATCCAATCCTCGTGAAACTTGCAACCACTCCCCTCGTCCTTGACCGTGACATCAGCGTGACCGCGCTTGGTCTTCACTTCCAACGCCATCCTGATTTCGAGGATTGGAGCGCCCTCGGAATTCAAATGGCCCGTGCCCTGCGCTGCATGGAGTTCGTCATCGGTGACTGGCTGGTTTACGGCGACGAGAATTTCCGTCGCAAGGGCCCGGGCAGGCCGACCAACTGCAATTACGAGGAAGCGATCAGGACTACCGGTCTGGACGTCGCCATTCTGCGCGACTACGCCTATGTCAGTCGCCACGTGCATATGTCGCGTCGCACCGATAAACTGTCATGGACCCATCACCGCCTAGTCGCCAAGTTGCCTCCGGAGAAACAGCGGCACTGGCTCGAATTGGCGGCCAAGCATCCGGAGCGAATCAGCGTCAAGCGACTGCGAAAATCGATCAATGCAGACCGCCTAGTCTCGATCGAAGAACTTACCACTCTCCCTGGCAATCGAGCGATTATCACTCACATCCCGCCGATCAATCGCCTCGGCCAATGGTGGAACTCGTCCGGCGGACGCGATTGGCTGCGATCGCAGTCAAACGCTGAACTTCACGCCATGCTACTCGATTTCAAGCCCATCGTAGACATCGTCAAAGCCCTCAAGTCCGAGTTCGAGATGCGTCCCAAAGGCCACTAATAGCCCTGCCATTCTGCTCGAACTCGTCAGGGCTGGAGGATGTCGCACACCACGCATACCCACGAAAGTCCCGGCACTCCTCAATCCACGCCATAACGTGGTCGGGCTTGAACCGCACGCTCGGCCCGAGCCTGATCGCCGGCAGGCCAAGATCTCGGCGAAGCCGGCAAACATGGCGCGTCGAACAACGCAGAAACCTCGCCACGTCCTGCACCGTCCAAAGCGTATCTACTTGCCGCTCCTGTCCGCTGCTGTCGCTCCAGTTCATCCCCTGTCGCGACCTGTCAACCGCTGTCATCTCCTTTCCCAAATTATACACTCGGATGGTGGGCATAAACGGGCTTTGGGAGGTCTCGTCAGCAGCCCCTGTTTTGAGCGTAGGAGCCTCGTTATCAGCGTGTTGCTACTGCGCGGTATGGGTGGGTTGCCGGAGCAAAAAAGTGTAAAGCTGAAAAACGTTTCCTCATGGGATTTTACTGGGGGACTCCCTACCCTTGGACGCCATCGGTCGCCATAAAAGATTGCTTACCTCGCCATCCCGCCTTTTTGCACGCGGGCATTGGCTTCGGCGACTTCGCGGAGTTGGTAGGCACGCTCATTGTCGGTGGTGATGTTGTATTGGGCGGTGGGATCATTGTCGGGCCGGTCGAACACCCACACCGCGGCCAGCGGGACGGGCGACTCTTCGATGATCCGCAGCATGCGGCGGAATTCTTTCTCCGCCTCCGGGCCTGTGCCGGGAACGCCGAACTCGCCGATGAAGAGCGGCTTCTTGATGCTCTTGGCCGCGCGAACAGCCCACGCGATGCGTTCGGTGTCCTCGCCATAAGCATGGATGCTGATGGCATCGATCGGGTCGGGGTTGAGGCTGCGCAGCATCTGGCGGAATTGCCGCTCGTTGTCCGGAGTCCAAGTCCCCTCCACGCGGCGGGGCGCGGCAGGCCGTCCCCGGTGAAAATCAAGCGCTTCCGGTCATGCTTCCTCACCGCCTTGCCGAATTCCGTGTAGGCCACACGCAGCATGTCGAAGCTCAGGTCGTCCCGCTCGCTGCGGCTGTCCGCGGTCTCCAAATTCGGCCAGATGGGCGCGCGGTGGGAGGCCGCATTAGGCAGCGAGGCTTGCAGCCCGAATTCATTGCCCATCTCCCACGCCCAGATCGCCGGGGAGTTCCGGTAGCGCGTCACCACTTCACGCACATACTCGCGCATCCACTCATGGACCTTGCTCTCCGGATTGCCCCACTGGTCCATTGGCTCGCCCACCAGGTTGGGCACGCAGGCGTAATACCAGAAAAGCGAAGGGATGAGCCCGATGCCATGCTTCTCGGCCGAGGCCACAACGGCATCGAAGCGCCGGAAGTATTCCTCCCGGTCGCTGCGGTAAAGCGCCATGTCCTTCGGCCAAAATCCCGTCGCGGCAAACCGCACGAAAGGAATCCCCTTGCGGGCCAGCATTTCGAACCCTTGCTCGTAGCTCGTGTCATCGCCAGCGAGCAGGGTACGATAGAAACAGGAGAAGTAATTGATCTCGATGGCGCGGAAGGGCTTTCCCTCCTTGCGCAACCCGCCGTAGCCGTCGCTAGAGAGCACCGGATCCGAGTCCACGGCGGCAAGGCCGGAAGCGGCCAAGACGGTGGCAAGGACATAGACCGGGTCATTATCGACGCGGCGCGACGCATCTTCACCTCATCACTCAAGCAGGCAGCAAACGCAACAGGTCTTCGTGCGGCCGTGAGATGACTTCGGCGGCGATGAGTTTGCCGCGCTCGCCCACGGCTTGAGCTCCAGCTTCGAGAGCGGCTTTCACGGCGGCTACATCGCCTTTGATGATGATTGTCACATAGGCGGCACCGATTTTCTCTTTACCGACCAGTTCGACATTGGCGGCTTTGAGCATGGCGTCGGTGGCATGGAGGATGGCGGTGAGGCCTTGGGTTTCGAGGATGCCGAGGGCGGCGGCCAGCTCGCACTCGCTACGGCACAAGCCCTCGACTCTACCGCATGCGCCAGACCGCTGTTATGTAATCCATAACGTGGAAAAATTGCAGCGGGATGAACAAGAGTGAAGGCAAAACTACCTCTGGGCCGTGCTCAGCCGCGAGACGGTCTGGTCGCTTTACCCGATGTGGCTGGCCGGCGGTTTCGTCGCGGTGGCCTACTTCGCCGCGAGCTTCAATTTCCTACTCAAGCTGGTGCCGGCCTCGGCCAAAGTGACCGGCGTGAGCCTGCACCTGGCCCTGACTTCGCTGGCCGCCGCGGTGGCGCCGATCGTCGCCGGTCTGCTCCTGGCCCATTTTATCGCCGCCGGGGCGGGACTGACCGCCTACCGCTTGGGTTTGGTCATCAAACCGACCGCGGTGCTGCTCGGCATCCTCCTGCTCCGCGGCTTGCGCGGAACCGCAACGCGCCACCGTCGACACCTCGCGCCTCGCCGCCGCTTCGCTGCGCGTCTTGGTGGTATGACCCGCGCGCGGGGTTGGCCCACGGACCGGAGGAAACAAAGAACGAGGGGCGCATGGATCTCTCTTCCCCCGCGGACGGCGACTGGGTGCTGGTCATCGACGCCGCCGACCGCGCTTACCCGCCGCCGGGATCGGCGACGGAGCCCGGGCCCGACCAGAACTGACTTTCCTGCACGCGGTCGTCCCCGTAGTGCGCCTTCATCGCAAAGAGCCGCTCCCGCAGCGCGGCCACCTTGCCGGCCTGCTCCGGAAGCGCGGCGAGATTCATCGTCTCGTGCGGATCGTGGCGCAGATCGAAGAGTTGGGTCTGACGGCCGACCGGCGTGACATATTCGATCAGCTTGTCATCGCCCACGCGCACCGCACGTTGCACCCCGCAGTAGGCATGGTAGAGGGCGTCCCGCTCCCCCGCCCCGGCATCATGCGCCGGCGCGACGAGACTGCGTCCCTCCACCGAAGCAGGAACGGGCAAACCGGCCAGATCGCACAAGGTCGGGAACACATCCTGCAAATAGCAAAAACGGTCGTCGACCGCCCCGGACGGGATGCCCGGACCGGCCAGGACCAGCGGCACGCCCACGCTGTGTTCGTAGAGGTTTTGTTTGCCCAGCAGGCCGTGGGAACCGATGCCGAGTCCGTTGTCGCTGGTGAAGACGATGATCGTGTCATCGCGGAGATCGTTACGGTCAAGCGCCTCGAGCACACGTCCGATCTGCGCGTCGAGGTGCTCGATGCAGGCGTAGTAGTCCGCGAGGTGACGGCGGATGGCGTGCGGCCGGCGCGGCCAAGCTTCCAGCATTTCATCGCGCACGCTGAACTCGCCGTTGTCGAACGGATGCCGCTCGAGAAAATTCGGCGGCAGCGGCAGGGCCGACGGTTCGTAGCGCCGCTCGTATTCCTCCGGAGACTGCCGCGGATCGTGCGGTGCGACGTAAGCCAGATAGAGGAAAAACGGCGGCTGGTCGCCGGCGCCGCCCTGCCGGTCGAGGAACTCCACCGCCGCATCGCTGAACATTTCGCTCGAATGCACGCCCCCCCGCCCGGGAATCACCGGATGTTTCGTTTGCTTGTCGGCGTCGAGGAGATACCCCCCCTCCTCCGGGTAGGTTCCCTCCGGATCGAAATCGTGCACCGCCACGTTCCAATGGCCGCCGGTCTGCACATACCAGCCGGGAGTGAACCCGAAAATCCGGTCGGCCGCGCTGAAGCTGCGATGGAAGGAGGCACGGTCCTGATGCCATTTGCCGATGTGATGCGTCCGGTAGCACTCGCCACGCAGCATCTCCGGCAGGCACGCGTGCCCCGGAGGAATGACCTCGCCCGTCCGGCCGCCGATACGAAAGAGGGAGCGTCCGGTCAGCAGCATGTTGCGGCTCGGACAGCACACCGCCGGCTGCGTGCCGCCCATGATGCACGCGTTGCGGAAGACCGTGCCGCGGCGGACGAGACCGTCGAGATGCGGCGTGCGCAGATCCCCGTTGCCCAGCGCGGCGATCGTGTCCGCGCGCTGGTCGTCGGTCAGGATGAGCAGGATGTTCGGCCGGCGGCGTGCAGTCATGAGAAAAAGCCCCGCGCTGGCGGGACAAGCAATCACTAGAATGATACATATCCCATCGGGCCCGCGGCGGTCAAACCTTCGCGCCCGGGCGCTGCCTCGCCCTCGTGACGCCAACATCACGGCTGAACCGTAGTCCCACCTTGCCGGGACGGACACCGCCCCAAGTCGCTGAACCTGCGCCTTTGTATAGGTCGAGGCTCTTGAATCCATGCAGCTTTTCAGCTTTGTATCAGACTCTAACTGCGCGACCCGTCTTGTCGGACATGACGCACGCATCAAGAATTTTTTGAATCTCCGCGCCGCGTGAGAAATCGGGCTCACCTTTTTTTCCGCTGCGCACTCCGGCGAGAAAGCGCTCGTAGGTCGACGGAACCTTGGGAGCCTTGATTGTTTTCCAGACAAATTTGTCGATGTCCTTGCCGAGCGAGACTGATCCGACCCCTGCAACTGGACACATTGAGGTGAGAGTCTGCAGGTAAGGTTGTTGTTTAGTTGTTCATGGGGACATTACCAGCGCGAACTGGAGCGCAGGCCGTAGGCCGGAGCGGAAGTTCGCGCTGCGCCGCGACGGCAGGGGGTCTTTTTCCCAAGCTGCCGTGCGGTCGTTTGAAGTTGTATTCGTAGGCGTAATTGCTGGCCGCCGCATTGACTTCGCGCAGGTTGAAGAAGAGCTCGCGATCCAGCAGTTCCAAGCGAACTTGGGCATGGAAGCTTTCGACATAAGCGTTTTGCTTCGGCTTCGCCTCACCCTACGGGCTGCCTTCGGCAGGCTATCTCGCTTCGCTTGGTTCCCAAGGAGCGCCGGGTTCAATATAACGTGGACTAACCTGTGCTTGGCCCAGCCACTTTTGCACGGACTTGGCCACGAGCTCCGGCCCGTTGTCACTGCGGATGTATTACGGCTTACGGCCGCTGCAGACCATGACCTCTTCCAAGGCGTCGATGACTCTTCTGGCCGGGAAGCTGCGGGCCGCTTTGAGCAACAGGCATTCCCGCGTGTATTCGTCGATAATCGACAGGATGCGCACCGTGCCGCCATCAGCCGTGCGGTCTTGGATGAAGTCGCAGCTCCAGACCTCGTCGGGCCGACTCGCGCTGCGACGCAGGGACAGACCAGGACGCACCCGGCGGCGCTTGCCGCCATGACCTCTAGAAGCCATGAGTCCTCGCTGCCGTCTGATCCGAGCCGCCCGCTTGCGATTGATCACCTCTCCGTGCTCGTAACGCACAATGGCCGCCACCTTCCCGTAGCCGAGGCAGGGCCACTGGCGTGAGACCTCCTCAACCAACCCTTCCTGGGCCAGCTTCTGCGGCGAGGCCAACCGACGGTAATACGCCGTCGAACGACTCAAGCCCAAGGTCCGGCAGGCTCGCTGGCGTTTGCACAGCCCCATACAGACGACCATCTCCACGGCCGCTTTCTTCTGCATGGGGCTTACCATTTTTTTGCGTTCACTTCTTTGAGGATCTGGATGTCCAAGGCCTGATCGGCCACCAACTTCTTGAGTCGGCCGTTCTCGGTCTCCAACTCCCTCAGGCGCCGGGCCTCGCTGATCTCCATCCCGCCATACTTGTTGCGCCAGCGGTAATAGGTCTGTTCGCTGATCCCATGGGGTCGGCACGCGTCGCTGATCTTCAGCCCACTGCGCTCGATCTCCCCAAGGATCCGGATGATTTGCTCTACACTGTGTCGGTTCTTCATGGGTTCTACGGATTTTACACCGCAGAACTCTCACTCAACACTGTCTAGTTTCTCGGGGCTGGATCAAGACCTCCAGCAACTCGTTCGACTTGTCTATATCAATGCGCAACGCGCCTTTGGTGCCGTGAATGCGCAGAAAGAGGGAGTTGGGGTAGCCTGTGGCCCATCGCGTAGTGTGAATCACGTCAAGCGCACCGTTGCCAAACTCCACGGTAATGAGCGCGGAATCGTTGGCATCTAATGTGTATTTACCACGCCTGTCCAGTTTTCAATACCACAGCCACAGTTGGTCAGGATTGTAGGTATTCATAAAGTTGTCGGGTGTTTCAGTTGATAGTTCATGCAGAGGAATCTTTCCACTTCGCGCCGTTGTCCAAGATCCAGAAACTCCCGGCCAAGGCACGCCTCTTATCAATCGGAGGTCTGCCTCCTTTCGGGCTGACGGTGTGATCGGGAACCAACATTTCAAGAACATCGAGCTGATTTTTGCTGAGTATAAGTATAACCATAACTCATCAACCTCCATGCCAATAATGGAGGTTTTGGGAGAGGTTCTAGTGCCCGGAATGCAGCACAATTAGCCCCATACCCTCGAGAACCCTTCGGCGGACGCTTTCGACGATTTCGCAGGACACCTCACCATGCGCCATGTGACCCCACCAGAGCAACACGGTCCGCCTCTTCGAGCTTTCGTCCTCCAAGTCCGTGTTCCGGCCGGTCGAGCCATGCGGTTGAAACATCGATAGCCGCGTCGCTTCTGAGGAGCCTTGCGATCGTCTCGTGAATGCCATCGGGGTAAATGGCGGCGACTCTCGGATTGTTTTTTCGTGTCGGAACTAACCCCACACGATCACTTTTGTTTTTTGACATAAAGGTTTGCCTGTTGGTTACGACACGCCGAGCTTGTCGAGGTTGGCGCGCAACCGCTGGAGGGCTGCGATGTATTTTTCTGGAATGAGGCCGTGTTTGTCCGGGCCGACATCGAGCAGGAGGTTTGTGCCGCGGCTGATGCTCACCAGATACATCCCTAGGAGTTCCTCGTCGCTGCGGGGCTGGTCATCCTCGGTAAAGAACCATTCGCGGCCGATGGGATCGCAGACCTCGCCGGGCATGTAATATTTTTTGCCCTCGATCTCGCGCCATTTCACATGGCCGGTGTGGCTGTTGGGCAGGAACCTCTCGATGGCGATGAGGTCGGCCGGCCAGGCTTTGTCGATGGGATAGCTCGATCCGTCGCTGGTGCCGTTGTTCATCATGATGACCGCCTGAGGCTGGAGCCCGGCAATCTGGTTGTAAAGTTCCTGGCGGTAGAAACGTGGGAGCACGGCGGGGATGTCGATCCAGACTTCGCCGACCGGACCGTATTGGGTGAGGAGTTCCTGGATCTGCGCGCTCTGGAAATCCATGTAGGCGCGGGTGGTGAAGGAAAGTTGAACTCCGCTCATCAGCGGGTTTTCAAGGTTGAGGGGCTTTTCAAAGGGGGCGGCTGCGGTCGGAGTTTGGGATCCGAACGTGTTCCGGTTATCCCACGAGCAATAATAAAAACCGGGCAGCACGCCACGCTTTTCGCAGGCCTTCACAAACGCCTCGACCACGTCGGTTTTGTTGCCGCTGGTGCCGACATGGTAGTCGTTGAGCTTCGTCGGCCAGAGGCAATGCCCGGCGACGTGCTTGGTGGTGAGCACGGCGTATTTCATGCCGGCATCGCGGGCCACGCAGACCCACTGGTCCACATCAAGTTTGTCGGGCGCGTAGGCGGTGGAGGGCAGATTGCCTTTGGAAAGCTCATCGCCGTCAAACGTGCTCATCCCGAAATGGATGAACATGCCGAATTTGAGGGATTCCCATTGCTGGAGTCGTTCGAGGGTGAGGCGCTGGGCACCGGGTTTCGGGGTGGTGGGTGGGTTGTTCATGAGAAAATTGCAACTTGTTCAAAAAGAATGAAAACTCCAGCAACCAAGCATGGCTCAGGAAAACAAAACCCAGATTCTCGGTCAGGCGATCGTAAACACACTGCTCGTTGTTTGAGTAAAGCCCGATGTTTACGCCTCCGGAACTGCCATTGGCCGCCGGAATCCTCGCAAACCGCCAGGGTTTCCAAAGGGAGTTCACCCATCTCGATTGAGCGGTCTCCCATGGTCTGGTTGAGCGGGCAGAAGGGGCCGTCGCTCCAATTCTCAATGCAGGTCAACGGATTGCGCAGCTCCATGCTGGAAATAAGAAAGCCGCCATCGGCAGGCGGTGTCTCCGGCTTGCGATAATCAGCTGGAATGCCACGCCGGGTCAGTCCCGCCAGCACTTCCGGCAGTCGGTCACCGGCTTGGCTGAGCTGGCCGTAAATGTGGCAATAGGCGGCTGGTTGAGGTGCGGCAGTCTTATTAGGGAATGGTTCAGATCTCATCGGATAAACGGATTCTTCGAGGCACGTTCCAGTGGGTGTTCCACTCAGTGGCTGCCGGGGATTGCAAAGTGCTCGGCCAAGGTTTGGTAGGCCTCGCGGATGATGCCGATGTTCTTCCAGTTAGCCGCGCAGGCGGGCGTGTAGTCCGGGCTCGGAAGCGTGCTCACGGGGTCGGCTTGGGCAAAGCCGTAGAAGCCCAGTTTCCGAGCGTCGAGTTGCCGCCAGATCGAGGCGTCGTGATCTTTCCAGCCGCAGAGATTCTGGATGATTTTTGTGTGCGGCCCGACCTGTGCCTCCAACCAGCCCAGCAACTCGACTTTCGGATCTTCGTTAAGCACCCAATCCACTTCGCGCAACAACCGGTGGCCGTTCCAAAGCGGATCGTTGGCCACTGTGAACGGGTGGTTCGTCCAGACGATCACCTTGCGGGTGGATTCAACCGTCTCGCGGATGCGCACCCAGGCGCGCTCCAGGAGCCGACGGTCGAACTCCACGGCCTCCGCCGAATCCAGCGGCAACCCGGCCGGCATGGGGCCACCCATCAACTCCCGGAACAGCGTTTTCTCGCACTCCAGCCAGATCTTCCGCTGCGGGCGATTGAACCAATCGATCATGAACCCGTCCACTTCGGTCTGCTCGAGCGCGTCGCGCACCGAGGCGCAGAAGTAGTCGAGGTAGTCGCCCGTCAACACGATCCGCCAGGTGTTGCCATCGACCTCTCGATGGAACTGTTCCGGGTGCTGGGCTTCCCAGAGCGGGTTGGCACCAAGACAGAAGTAACCCATCACCCGCATCCCTTCGCTATGGGCGAGGGTGGTGATCTCCGGGAGGAAGTCATATCTCAATCCCGGGATAACCGGGGCCACGTTGCTGTCGGCATACCACGCGTAACCGTTGTAGGAGACGCAGAAGGTTTGGATCACATTTGCCCCGAGCTCCCGATACCAACGCAGGTGCCCGGCCAGATCCGCGTCCGCATACATTCCCGGCGCGGCCGGCCCCTTGGCGTCCCAGTTGAAGTCGATGCAGAAGGATTTGATGAGTGCTGTGTTCATACGAGTGTTCCTCTTCGCGGTATGCCCTGATGAGATCTCAATCCCCATGTGTGGGGTCTTCGGTTGCGCCCATTCTTCGGGCTATCGCATTTCGACGGATACGCCCGGAAGGATGTGGAAGAAATAGTCGCCAAACGGGAGGCCGCCATCCAAGAATGACGGAAAGTCTCCGGGTCCCACAGATACTGGTGCGTATCGATGACAGCCTGACTTATAGACATGAAGGCGTTACGGCTTCTGCAGGGCGCGGAGGAGGGTCATGAATTCTTCAGGAATTCTCCCTTGGGGGGTGGGAGGAATATCCCAGGTGATTACGCCACCGAAGGCATTTACATAGTCGGTGTACGCGACCAGGAGATCGCGCGAGAATCGAGGCCGTCCCGCACCCCACCATGTGCCGAGAAAAGTCAGCAGGTGATATTGGGCGCCATCGACAAAGCGGGAAAGTGGAGGTGCGATGCCTGGATGATCCACCTCGAAGGAGACGGGAAGTCCACCCGCGAGTTCTCCGGCTGTATAATCCTCGTTGGGAGCGTGCTTGATGATCGGGACCTTGACGCCGGGGTTTAAGGTGAACAGGGCTTCGTCATTTCCGGCCTTCGTGGCCGCGGCGAAGCTCTCAAAATTGGGTGCTTCTGGGAAGGCATAGAGCTTATCGGCATAATAGCCGCCGTCGATCCACCAGCCCCACACGCGTTTACCCCAACGTAGAGACCACTCGCGAATGATAGCCTCCCAATTTTGCTGAAATTCTGTCAACCGATCATTGACACCTTCCTGCATCTTGTAGTCGACGGTGGACATAATACAGGACGTCTCCCACGGGGGGGTGCATTTAAGTTTTTCCACGGCCTGAAGGTCTTGGGCCGGGGCCAGCGCCGGAAGATACACCATCAGGCGAATGCCGTGCTTGCCGAGGGCATCCGCGAGATCCGCCACCAGATCCCGATGGGAGAGCCGGCTGGGCTGGCGCCCGACGATGCGGTCGTAAGTCTCGTTGGGAGAGAGAAAAAAACCGGT